>JBOHHD010000845.1:0-2837 GCA_050700515.1 Pseudonocardiaceae bacterium | reverse complement strand
AGCGCTGCAGGAGTCGGGTTCCCAGAACCCACCCAGGTAGAGCTCATCGCGCCAGTCCACGGTGTCCCGCATGCCCCACAGCGGCCCATCCGGGCCCGGCGCGAGGCGTTGGAACCGGAAACCATGGCGCTTGGCGGCATCGAGCAGGCGCATGCCGGCCAGCACGTCCGGACTCTCAGCCACGACCAGGACCTGCGACGGGGTTGGTCGTGTCGGCGTTGATCCCGTGCGGGCCGCTGGCGCTCAACACAGATCCGACCGGCTCGCCATGGTCGCTCTGGACGGAGGGCTGCTGGTGCGGTGCGTGGCCGAGCTGCTCGGCTTCGGCGATGCCCTCGGCGGCCTGGCGCACACACTGAGGGCAGTACTGTGCGGTGGGGTCGCACGCACAGCCTTCCGGACACCACGAAACCGGCAAGCTGTCGGTGGGCAGCAGCACCCCGCACAGCGCCAGATAGGTCCCGCACCGACTCCCGTCGATCAGTACATCATCGGCCGTCACCAGATGCGTCATCAGGCGCGGCGCACTCACCGGGCACCATCCAGAATCGCCTGCGCCACCTTCACCGCGTCGGCCTTCACCAGCCGCACGCCGAGCTTGTCCACACCATGCGGGTAGATCGCCCACGTGCCTCCGGCGCGTTCGTGGATCACCAAGAACGTGCACTGCTGGCCATCGGCGACCAAACGCCCATCAACGGCCAGCCGGCCGCGCTCGTTCTCCCGTTGCATTACGGCATCCATCACGTCTACTCGCCCCGCCCTGCTCCCGAATTGTGGTCTAGGGCCGATCACCGATCGTGGGGCGACCGGTGATCGACGGCGCAGAGTGTGGTCGGACAGGAACCGCAGGGTGTTGCTGCGCTGCAACGTTTTCTTGGATACCGATGTGGATCACTTGCGCGTCGCTGTCGACGTCCCGATGGCGCTGGACCGGTAGGCCGGCCCGATAGGCCATCGCACGCAGCTCCCGACCCACTGGACCCCGGCGTGATCGCACGAGCAACTCGGCGAGCGCATCGCGGGTGAACGGATGCCGTTGCACCCGGGCCGGTGAGATCAGCTCCGCCTTGCGCAACGCCCGCACGGCATCGTCCTGACGTCCCCGGATCCGGGCGAGCGCCCGACCGTAATCGGCCCAGTAAGCGGCCTGCCGGGTGGTGACGCGGAGCAGCTCAGGTCGCAGCCCCTCCGCGACGCTCACAGCGTGGGCGTAGTGATGTTTTTCCAGCAAAATCGACATCCGCCACACCCCGATGTTGGTCGGGCCGAATCCCATCGCGTAGGCGTTGCCCTCGCCGGTGCGCGCCGCCAGCTCTGCGGCATAGCTCAGCGGAGCATCGACGTCTCCTACGCGGTTGTCCGCCGCCGCTATCAGCGACCGGGACAAGGCCAGCATCCCGGCAAGCTGCTCGGCGCCGCGGCTGGTCGTCGATACGATCACCGAATCGAGCTCGGCTTGCGCCGTGTCGAACTCCCCAGCAGCCAGCAGCCCGTTCGCGGCGCCGAACGCAGCCACACCCAGGACCTCAGACCCGCCATGCTCGTGGGCGGCCTGCCGCGCCAGCACGGCAGCTTGCCAGCCCAGATCCATCGACGCGCCCATGTGGCTGAGCCAGCCGTGCGTTCCCTGGACGTGCAGCATGACCGCCACCACGAGCAGCTCCGCGACGTTGCGTCCAGCGGCGATGCTGGTGTGCAGATCCCGGATCAGCTCTGGCAGCTCCCGGCCTACCTGCTCGTGGTCGCAGTTACCTTTAGCAGCCACCACTGCCGCTACCCGGGTGCGCAGCACGTCCACCGGGACCACGTGCCCGACCGGATCGTCACGGCTGACCGCGATCAACGCACGCCGGACCGCCTTGACCGCCGCGCCTTCCCCATTACCTGGTGTCGGCTCCGGCACCCTCGTCAGCTCCGAGGGCGCGACACCTAGCGCATTGGCCAGAGCGACGACTTCTGAGCGACTGTCCAGGGGACGTAGCCCGTTCTCGATCCGGCTCAGGCTCGACGCGCTGAGTCCGGCCAGCCCTCCGATCACCCGCAACGACTTGCCCCGGTCTTTCCGGATCTGCCACAGCCGCCGGCCGATCCTGCGCGCTTCCTCAGTGTCAGCGTCCATTGTGGACCTCTCCTCACCAGCTCCCCACCGATGCCCCGGGGCCGTCGCCCCGGGGCCGAACACCTCGGTGAGGAGGTGGCGACAGGCTACGTGCTCTTCTGACCGAGCAACCCGCGGCACTCCGTAGCGGACAGCAGACGGCCCGGCCAGGGAGATCACCCGGCCGGGCCGCTGCATGCGCTGTGGCGGCTACTGGGCGGCCAACGGACCTGCCCAGGGCCACGTCAAGACCACTCATTAAGTTGATCATTTGACGCTCGGTAGTAAGCCGTGCCAGCAAGAGTGATCACCTGAGCACCTCACTCGGACACCTTCCCGTCCAGTGCCGTCCAGGGCCGTTCGGAGCCGAGTCGCTGTTTTGCGCAGCCGTGGGCTGCTGTTCGGAGGCGAATCGCGGTCTGAGTGATTGATGCTGGGTGGGCTGGAGCTGGGCACTGGGCTGATGGGTCCGAAGCGGGACAACGTCAGGTTCGCTGATTGTGGAGCGTTGTGACTTTGGGTAGCCGAAGGGCTTTGGGTAGCCGAAGGGTATGGCGTTCTGGGGTCTTCGCGGGTTCGGGTCTGACGATAATCCTCGGAGGAAGGGGAGATCACACGGCGGGTTGAGGAGGGGGTTGCCGGGGTCGGACCGGGGGTGAGGATGTGGTATCGCCCCGCGAGTTCGTTCTGGTCTGCTCAGTGATCGGCGAAAGTGTGCTGGGGCCGTGCAATTGTG
>JBOHHD010000844.1:0-4540 GCA_050700515.1 Pseudonocardiaceae bacterium | reverse complement strand
TCCGACAACCCCGCGTAGCCGACCAGCCCCGCGAGCAGTACCCACCGGCGTACCGGCAACCGTCGACCTGTGCTTGCCAGCAGCGCAAATAAGGCGATGTGGACCACATCGTCGGCCCACCACGGTCCCTCGGGCGTCTGGGTTCCTGGGGCAAAGAGGACCGCCATGCTGAGCAGCGCGGCGCCCCCAAAGGGCACGATTGGTCCCCACATCAGGCGACAGCCTCCTATACCGGTTACCGGATCGGTCCAGATTCGTCCTAGGCTAGGCGTTGTGAGTCGCCGTGCGAAGATCGTTTGTACCTTGGGACCGGCTACATCCAGTCCGGAGAAGATCCGGGAACTGGTCAGGGCCGGTATGGATGTGGCTCGTCTCAATTTCAGCCACGGCACCCATGCCGACCATGAGCAGGTCTACCGGGCCATCCGGCAGGCCAGCGATGAGACCGGCCGGGCGGTGGGCATCCTGGGAGATCTACAGGGACCCAAGATCCGGCTGGGAAGGTTCGCCGCAGGTCCGGTGCAGTGGCGCGAAGGTGACATCGTGCGGATCACGGTCGAGGATGTGGCCGGCACCCATGATCGGGTCTCCACCACCTACGCCGGGCTCGCTGCGGATGCCCGTGAAGGCGACCGGGTGCTCATCGACGACGGCAAGGTCGGCCTGATGGTACGCAAGGTCGAGGACTATGACGTGGTATGCGAGGTCATCGAGGGCGGTATCGTCAGCGACCACAAGGGTCTCTCCCTGCCCGAGATGAACGTGTCGGTGCCCGCCATGTCCGAGAAGGACATCGCTGACCTGGAGTTCGCGCTGAAGCTGCGGGTGGATGTGATCGCGCTGTCCTTCGTGCGCTCGCCCGCGGACATCGACCCGGTGCACCGGACGATGGATCGGGTCGGGGGCGGCCGGCTGCCAGTGATCGCCAAGCTGGAGAAGCCCGAGGCGGTGGACAACCTCGAGGCGGTGGTGCTGGCCTTCGACGGAGTGATGGTGGCTCGCGGGGACCTCGGGGTGGAGCTGCCCCTGGAGCATGTGCCGTTGGTCCAGAAGCGAGCCATCCAGATCGCCCGGGAGAACGCCAAGCCGGTGATCGTGGCGACCCAGATGCTCGACTCCATGATCGGTAGCTCGCGGCCGACCCGGGCGGAGGCTTCCGATGTGGCCAACGCGGTGCTCGACGGCACCGACGCGGTGATGCTGTCCGGCGAAACCAGCGTGGGGCGGTACCCGATCGAATCCGTGGAAACGATGAGCCGGATCGTGGAGGCCGTGGAAGCGGGCTCTCCGAATGTTCCACCGCTCAATCACGTGCCCCGGACCAAGCGGGGTGTGTTGTCCTACGCGGCCCGCGACATCGGAGAGAACCTGGCGGCCAAGGCCCTGGTGGCCTTCACCCAGTCCGGCGACACCATGCGTCGGCTGGCTCGGCTGCACACCCGGCTGCCACTGTTGGCGTTCACCCCCGAGCCGCCGGTACGCAACCAGCTCGCGCTGACCTGGGGGACCGAGACCTTCCTGGTGCCCAGGGTGGAGTCGACCGATGCCATGGTCCAGCAGGTGGACCAGTCGATGCTGTCGATCGGACGTTACCAACCCGGTGATCTGGTGGTGATCGTGGCGGGGTCACCACCGGCTACGGTGGGTTCCACCAATCTCGTCAGGGTGCACCGACTCGGGGAAGACGATCATGGCTGATACCTGCTCATGACCGAGGCCGCGCGGGCAGCGGCCGCTGTGCACACCATGGACGGTGCGCTCCACGGCCAGCCCGTCGTGGATCAGCTGATCGCACTGCTGGACCTCGAGCGCATCGAGAAGAATATCTTCCGTGGCGTCAGCCCCCCGGAGTCACCGGTGCGCGTCTTCGGCGGGCAGGTGGCGGGTCAGGCGCTGGTCGCCGCCGGACGGACGGTGCCGCCCGAGCGCGGCGTGCACTCGTTGCACGCCTACTTCATCCGGCCTGGCGACCCCTGTGTGCCGATCATCTACGAAGTGGACCGGATCCGGGATGGGCGCTCGTTCACCACCCGTCGGGTAGTGGCGATCCAGCGCGGCGAGGCCATCTTTGCGCTCTCCGCCTCCTTTCAGCTCACCGAGGAGGGAGGGCTGGCGCACGCCGACGAGATGCCGCTGGTTGCGCCGCCGGAGCAGCTCGACGACCTGGAGACCTGGGCGCGCCGGGTGGATAATCAGACCTTGATGGCGCGGTTTCCGATGCCGTTCGATCTGCGGTACATCACCCCGCCGGCGTGGGTACAGGGTGCCGAAGAGATCCGGCCCCAAGAGCGAAGCCAGCTATGGATGCGGGTCGACGGCGTGCTTCCCGACGACCCGCTGGTGCATGTCTGCGTGCTTGCCTACGCCTCGGACCTGACCCTGCTGGGTTCGGTCACCGCGCGTCATGGCCGGCCATTGGAAAAGGTGCGGGCCGCCAGCCTGGACCATGCGATGTGGTTCCATCGGCCGCTGCGGGCCGATGAGTGGGTGCTCTACGACTGCACCTCACCCTCCGCCTCCGGCGGACGGGGGCTGGCCATGGGACGGTTCTTCAGCCGCGACGGTGCATTGATCGCCACGGTCGTGCAGGAGGGCTTGGTGCGAGTTCGGAAATGACCTCCCTGCCGGCCTCGAGGATCGTCAGGTCCAATGCCATAGCTCATCTCATCGACGACGCTGAGGCGGAACCTTTCCATTCTCCATTCCGGTTGAGGTGGCTGACGATCCCAGCGATCGTGCCGCGATGCTCGCGTCCAACACCGCGATCCGGAAGGCGACGAGGCCGTCCCGAATCTCCCGCGATGCTACGGACTGCTCATCGATCGAATCGGGCAGCGACCCGGCGACCTGCCCGGCGAACTGCGCAAGCCCCCGAGTGAGGTCCTCGAACGCGGCCCCCACCGCGGCGAGGCTGGAAGCATCGAGCCGCTCAGGACATAGCCGGCCCAATTGCATTCGTTGCATCCGGTAGATCGCTTCCCGAATAGCCTCCGCAGCCTGCACGGCATGCATCACCGGGAGAGGAACCTCCTCGGCGGT
Source organism: Pseudonocardiaceae bacterium (assembly GCA_050700515.1). Lineage (GTDB taxonomy): Bacteria > Actinomycetota > Actinomycetes > Mycobacteriales > Pseudonocardiaceae. Next base: position 1,501 of record JBOHHD010000844.1, on the reverse strand, counting down.
CCAGTAGTCGTCAGGATATGAAATGTCCATTGCCCTCCCGTCCTCGGCGGATCGCGCCGATAGCCTCAGGCCTTAGCTTTGTCCGCTGAGGCGGGGGTGTCTACCCAGCCGTCAAGCAACCCTGACGTGCCCACCACCTTACAGTTCGATCGTCGTGGTCAGGCGCACGACCGCGGGTCGGCGTGGCGCCGAGCCGAAGCCGAAGCGGACCGGCGGAAAGACGTCGGCCATGGCACCCAGGTCCCTCCCGCGCCAGTGAGCGATCACCGAGACCAGCGGATGGAGATCCCAGGCGCCATACCACTCCTTTCGCCCGCCTCCAGCGCTGCCCCGGGTGCGCACCCCGGGAAGCAGGGCCCGGACCAGCGGATCCACCACCACCGCCCAGGCCGGGGCCGTGGCCACTCGGCGCGGCACGATCTGCAGCAGCATCCCGAGCCAGGCCCGTTGTCCGACGGTCATGGTGACTCGCAGCTGCCCGGCCACCACGATCAGTCGTCCCGGCCTGCGGATCACCTCGATCGGCTGGATCTCGATGGAGTCGAAGCAGTAAGTGCTGGCGACAAAGCGGGCGACCTCCTCACTCGGGGCGATCAGCAGCCGGGCGCCGCCGGGCTCTTCGAGCATGACGTCGCTGATCGGGCCGAAGGGTGATTCCGGCCATCGCCCGACGACGACGCGGTGCCCCGTCGTCGTGCCAAAGGCGGCGATCTCGCCCTCAAAACGCCAGCGCCGACGCGGGACCTGGCTGCGGCACTGATCGGTGCTCATCGCATCGGCCAGCGATCGGAGCTCACCGAAGTGTCGGCAGACGCTGTGGCAGGGGCATGGGTATGGCGTACCCGCCCCGCTGTCCAGGTATGCATGAGCGAGAGCCCCTGCCGCATCCTTCTGAACTTCGCTCCCTGCGCACAGCCGTTGCATTTTACGCGCGCTGCACACCGGGGTTGGGATCACTGGTCATCGCAGTGCCAGCCGGTCGAAGAAGCGGGTGAGTTGGTGGGATGCGGGTGGTGATCGGCGGGGTGGTGTGGGTGTTCCACAGGTGGGTGGCGGCCCGCATCGCCGCGGGGTACCGGAGGGCCGTGGGATGGACCAGCAGCAGATAACTGCCCGTGGGCAGGGGTCTAGCAACCGGGTCAGGATCGTGTGCGCTGAGTCGTCGTCGAGCTGGTGGTGCAGGGTCTGCACCACCAGCGTGACCGGCCGGGTGAAGTCGAGGGTCCTGGCGGCGTGCGCCACGATTTTCTCGGGCTCGCCCAGTTCGGCGTCGAGGTAGTCGATGCTGCCCTGGGCAGTGCTGGTGAGCAGGGCACGGGCATGGACCAGAACTAGGGGGTCGTGATCGACATAGACGATGCGGCAGTCCGGGGCGATTCCCGGGGCGATGTGGTTGGGTATTGCGGGTGGGCAGTCCGGGGCCGATGTCGAGGAACTGGCGGATGTCCACCTCAGCGGCCAGGTGATGCACTGCGCGGTGCAGGAATCCGCGGCTGGCACG
>JBOHHD010000843.1:0-2177 GCA_050700515.1 Pseudonocardiaceae bacterium | reverse complement strand
ACACGGTGCCGGGCAAGCTGCCCAAACGGCTCGTGCCCGGCGCGAGCAATGACGCCGCGCTGGTGAGCATCAATGAGCGGGTGTTCGGTTACGGCCTGGACACCCAGCTGGGCAGCACCCCGCTGTGCGTGGTCTGCGGCGAGGCGATGACCGCCGCCCTCGTCGACGTGCTCAGCCCCCGCAGCGCCGCGTCCCATGGCGGAAAGGACAGTCGACTGGCCTGGTGGGTGACCGGCGGGGCGGGCGCGGACGACATGGATCTGCTCGACGGGCCTGACCCGGAGCGGATCACCACACTGCTGCGATCGGTCCACAGCGGACAGAAACCCGATTCGAACGAAAACAACGAGATTTTCTGCTCGCTGACCGTCGGCGGCAATGTCGCGCGGGTGATGGTGCGGGACTGGGTCGAGATGCCATTGCCCCAGTTGAGGAAAAACATCGCCAAGTGGTTCACCGACCACAAGATCGCCACCCGGTGGGACGATCAGCGCGAGCACCACGGTCTCGGTCGGCTCGCCCTGGTCACCGGGCGGTGGCTGCGGGACCGGCAGCGTTACGCCGACTTCGACGCCAAGGGCGCCGACCGGCCCGAGAGCGTGCACCGCGACCTGGTGCGCGCGGCCATTCGCGGCACGCCACTACCGCCGTCGTTGTTGGCGCATCTGGTGCACCGGGTGTGCACCGACGGCCGTCTCGACGAACCACGAGCAGCCCTGATCCGCATCGTCCTGAATCGCTCCCCTTTCGCACCGGAGAAACCGATGCCCTCTGACCTCGACCAGACCAACAACGACCCCGGCTACGTCGCCGGCCGTCTCTTCGCCGCCCTGGAGCAACTGCAGTACGACGCCTCCGACGGCAAGCTCAACACCACCTACGGCGACCGGTTCTTCTCCGGCGCCGTCACCAACCCGCGGGCCGCGATCGTCAATGGGCGCCGGGACGCCAACGCCTGGCTGCGCAAGCTGCGCCGCACCAAGCGTGGCGCCGCGATCAATCACGACAAGCGACTCGATGAACTGTTCCGGCTGCTCGACGCGACCGTCGGCCTGCCGGCCCGCACCACCCTGCGTCAGCAGTCGATGTTCCTGCTCGGCTACCACCACCAGCGTGCCCATCACTTCGCGTCGCGCCCCGCCGCGACCACCCCCGAGGAGACTCCCTGATGACTCAGCCACACCTGGACCCGACCGTCCGCCACGACATGGTCTTTCTGTTCGACGTCACCGACGGCAACCCGAACGGTGATCCGGACGCCGGTAACCGGCCCCGCACCGACGACGAGAGCGGGCAGGGCCTGGTCACCGACGTCGCCCTGAAGCGCAAGATCCGCGACACCATCGCTCTGGCCGCGGGCGACGACCCTCGGTATGGGGTTTTCGTGCAAGCTGGCTACGCCCTCAACCCGCGCCTGGAAGCCTCCTACGAGAGCACCGGACTCAAGCTGGGCACGAAGATCACCCAGGAGCAGGCCGTCGCCGCGCGTGCCTGGCTGTGTGATCGCTACGCCGACATCCGGCTCTTCGGCGCGGTGCTCTCGGTGGGCAAGACCGGCGCCCTCGGCCAGATCCGCGGTCCGTTGCAGCTCAGCATGGCCCGCAGCATCGACCCGGTGTTCCCGATGGACCACACCATCACCCGGGTCACCCAGACCAAACAAGAAGACATCGACAAGGGCGAGAGCACCGAGATGGGCGGCAAGTGGACCGTCGCCTACGGCCTTTACCGCGTCGAGCTGTACTACTCCGCCAACCGCGGGCAGCAGACCGGCGTCGACGCCAAGGACCTCGAACTGCTGTACAGCTCGCTGGAGATGATGTTCGACCACGACCGCTCGGCGACCCGCGGCACCCTCACCCCCCGGGGCCTCTACGTGTTCAGCCACGCCGACGCCTTCGGCTCCGCCCCGGCACACCGGCTCACCGAACGCGTCCAGCCCTCCCTGCTCAACGCCGAAGTCGCGCCCCGGGCCTTCGGTGACTACGTCGTCTCGGTCGAGGACAACGGCCTGCCGCAGGGTGTGACGCTCACCAAGCTGATCAGCTGAGGCTCGCCATCGCGCAGGCAGTCGTGGCCGGAAAGTTGCACAACTACCGTCAGCTGTTGTTGCGTTCCGCGCGGGACACCACTGGCGATCGGCAAACCGCTTTGCGTGACATCGCCGAACGGCATGC
>JBOHHD010000842.1:0-8426 GCA_050700515.1 Pseudonocardiaceae bacterium | reverse complement strand
GCCGAGCGGGCCCGCCGGTCGAACTTCGTCTACGGCTCCACCAAGGCCGGGCTCGACGCGTTCTACACCGGCCTCACCGAGGCGCTGCGCCCGTCCGGGATCAAGGTGTCGGTGATCCGGCCCGGCTTCGTGCGCACCAAGATGACCGTTGATATGAAGGCGGCGCCCCTCTCGGTCACCCCGGAGCAGGTCGCCGCGGTGATCGTCGACGCGGTGGCCAAGGGCCGGGAACAGGCCTGGGCGCCCGCCCAGATGCGGTTCGTGATGTCGGCACTGCGCCACGTCCCGCGCCCGATCTTCCGCCGACTGCCGATCTGACGTTGCGCTGTGGATCCCGGACCCGTCGAGGAGATCGGCTGGGTGACCGGTGAGCGGTCGCCAAACCGGACCGGGAGCCGGTTCGCGGTGTTCGCCACCGATCTGGGAATCTGCTGGGACGACGGCATGGGCGGCATGCTCGTCGCTTTCGGTGACAGCTACGGGGAAGGCTGGGGTGGGCACGGCCCTGGTGCCCGGGACGCGGACTGGCGGTACAACGTGCTCGCCCACGCATCCCTGGACGAGCCCGTCGACACGCTGGTGTTGCGGTCGGTAGTGCAGGACGCACCCGGGCACGCCGTGCAGGTGTTGCCGGGTGACCCCACGGTGCGCGAGGAGACCGTGATCCCCACCGCCGGGATCGCCGTCGACGGTATTCAGTACCTGCACTTCATGTCCGTGCGGGCGTGGGGTCAACCCGGCCACTGGCGCACCAACTACAGCCGGATCGCCCGGTCCACCGACGGCGGCCAGACGTGGCGTACCGACGGCCCGCGCTGGAACAACCAGGCTGCGCAGTGGTGGCGGTCCGACGGCGGTGCCGGGTTCCAGCTCTGCGCATTGATCCGCGACGGCGAACACGTGCTGGTCTTCGGCACCCCGCACGGCCGCTTCGGCCCGGCCCGGCTGGCGCGGGTCCCGGTGGCGTCGGTGTGCGACGCCGCCGCCTACCGATACTGGACGGGCCAGGACTGGAATCCCCACCCCTACCGGGCCGCGCCGGTGATCCCGGCGCCGATAGCCGAGCTCTCCGTGCTGCTGCACCACCCCTCCCAGCGCTGGCTGGCCCTGACCCTCGATGAGCACCTCGCGGCCATCGCGCTGCGCAGCGCCCCCGCGCCGACCGGTCCGTGGAGCACTCCCCAGCCGGTGGTGCGCGGTGCCGACTATCCCGGTCTCTACGGTGGTCATCTGCTTCCCCGCAGCGCCGTGGGGGAGCACCTGTACTTCACGATGAGCCAGTGGGGCCCCTACAACGTGCGGTTGATGCGTACCCGCCTGGCCTGATCGATCACTCGGGATGAATGCGCGCGGCCAATTCCTGAATGTCCGCCGAGGCGTCGCCCCGCAGCAGCTCGCCGACCAGGTCACGCACCTGGGCATGGGAGCGGACCTGTTCGGGAGCGACCTGGATGGCGTGGCGCAGGCTCGACACCACGGCCTCGGTCTGCCGCAGCTGCGCGTGGGCACGCGCGACGTCGATGAGCAGCCGGCCGTGGCGCTGCGGTGACATTCCCGAGGGGTCGATCCGCTCGGCGGTCCGCAGTGCCCGCCCCGCGTCGCCCAGCTCGACAGCGACGGCTATCTCGTGGAGCAGGACGTCGGTGGGGCCGAACCCGGTGCCGTGGTCGTCGCGGTCGGCACCGAGCAGGTCGGCGTCGTGCTGGGCGATGGTGAGCTCGTCATAGGCCTGCGCCGCGTTGTTCAGTGCCGCCGCCGCGACCGCCGCCTGCAGGTGCAGGGCGCCGTGCAGGGCGACCGCCTCCGGCGTGCCCTGCGCACTCAGCTCCGCGATCGCCGCCGCGGCCGAGGTGGCCGCCCGCATGGACAGATCGAAACGCCGCGCGCCCTGAAAGAGGAGCGACAGCCGGAACGCTCCCTCGGCCATCAGCAGCGGATCGTCGGCCTGGGCTGCCGCCTGGACGGCCCGGTCCATCGCGACCCACGCCGCGGCGGTGTCTCCCAGTTTCGACAGCACAGCGGCCGCCGTGTGGTAGGTCCTCGCCTTCACCACGCACACCCGGCGCTGCTGCGCACCGCCGGTATGGCGCTGGGCGTGTTCCAGGTCGGGCAGCAACTCCACCAGCAACCCGGCCGCCTCGTCATCTCGCGACCCCTCCGCGTGCTCCCGCGCGCATTCGGACCGCGCCCGCAGGCTGTCCACCTCCACCGGCCGGGTCGAGGACAGAGCAGCGCCCAGCGCATCGCTCGCCGACAACGCCAAGCTCAACACGCTCGTCACCGGCTCCGACTCGACAGCGGTTCGCTCCGGAGTCAGCTCCGTCAGCGGCATCTCCAGCGCGGCTGCCAGCCGGTTCAGTACCGACATCCGATCGATCCTGCGAACCCCCCGCTCGACCTGGCTCAGCCAGGCCACCGAGCGGTCGAGCACCCGGGCGAACTGCGCCTGCGAGTAGCCGAGCTGCTTGCGGCGCACGGCAACCCGGCGGCCGAACGCCCTACCGTCCTCAGCCACCCCTACCCACTCGTCTCCAGGGCGGTTCTGCCCAGGAGAGCGTCCCGGGACATTCCCACGTCCGTTTCCTCGATTTCGCTCGATCTGCATTGGTGTCGGGTCTTATGCTCCGCTGACCATCGAACGGGGGGTGTCGTCGTGTTTGCCATCAGCACGTCCGTGCCGGCGAGGTCAGCGCAGCCGCGGCGGGATCGTACCCACTATCTCTATGTCGCGGTCATCGTCGCTGTGGTGGCGGGTGTGGCGGTCGGCCTGCTCGCCCCGGGGATCGCCACCGCGCTCAGGCCACTGGGCACCGGCTTCGTGGCCCTGATCAAGATGATGATCAGCCCGGTCATCTTCTGCACGATCGTGCTGGGCATCGGCTCCATCCGGCAGGCGGTCAAGGTCGGCAAGGTCGGCGCGCTGGCGCTGATCTACTTCTTGGTGATGTCGACGATCGCGCTGGTGATCGGCCTGATCGTGGGCAATCTGCTCCAGCCGGGTGGCGGGTTGGGCCTGTCCGAGTCGACCAGGGCGGCGGGGGAGTCGGCGGCCGGGGAACCGGCGGTGTCCACCGTCGAGTTCCTGCTCGACATCATCCCGACGACGCTGGTCTCCCCGCTGACCGGTGATGCTGTCCTGCAAACCCTGTTCGTGGCGCTGCTGGTCGGGTTCGCCGTCCAGTCGATCGGACGGTCCGGCGAGGCGATCCTGCGCGGCGTCAAGCACCTCGAGCGCCTGGTCTTCCGGATCCTTGTAATGATCATGTGGCTGGCCCCGATCGGGGCTTTCGGGGCCATGGCCGCTGTCGTCGGCAGTACCGGCTGGTCGGCGCTGGTGGGGCTGGGCCAGATCATGCTCGCCTTCTACCTCACCTGCCTGATCTTCGTGCTGGTGTTGCTGGGACCGATCCTGCGCTTCGGGGCCGGGGTGGGCATCTTCTCCTTGCTGCGCTACCTCGCTCGCGAGTACCTGCTCATCGTCTCGACGTCGTCCTCGGAGACCGCCCTGCCCCGGCTGGTGGCCAAGCTGGAGCACCTGGGCGTCTCCCGGCCGGTCGTGGGCATCACGGTGCCGACCGGCTACTCGTTCAACCTCGACGGCACGGCCATCTACCTGACCATGGCCTCGTTGTTCATCGCCGAGGCGCTGGGGCGACCCCTCTCGCTGGGGCAGCAGATCTCACTGCTGCTGTTCATGATCATTGCTTCGAAGGGAGCAGCCGGTGTCACCGGCGCCGGCCTGGCCACGCTGGCCGGGGGGCTGCAATCGCACCGCCCCGACCTGGTGGACGGCGTCGGCCTGATCGTCGGGATCGACCGGTTCATGTCCGAGGCCCGCGCCCTGACCAACTTCTCCGGCAATGCCGTCGCCACCGTGCTGATCGGTCACTGGGTCGGCGAGTTCGACCGCGACCGGGCCACGCGGGTGCTGCGCGGCGAGGAGCCCTTCGACGAGACCACCATGCTCGACGACCCCCACCCCGAGCCGCCGGAACCGGCGAAGACGTGAATCCGCAGCGTCCGCTGACCGCCTCACCCCCGCTCGGACCCGAGTAGCTCAGCGGCCTCTCCCACCAGACATACCGCAGGGCTGCCGAACCGGAGTCTGGGCGTGCCGGAAATCCCATCCATGTGCTGTGACGAGCAGCCGGGAGTAGTCGGCAAGCACGGTGTGCACGCTAAGTCTGGTTCAGGTCGGTCAGGTGGGCGCGGACGTCGTCGGCGTCGGGGACGTCGAGCTCGGTGTAGTGGGTGAGGGCCTGGTGCCAGTGGTGGCGGGCTCGGTCGAGGTCGCCGGCGGTGTGGTGAGTGTGGGCGAGGCCGTGGTGAGCGCGTGCTTGTTCGTAGCGGTCGCCGGTCTCGGTGGCCAGAGTGAGCGCGGCGGAGTGCTGGGTACGTGCCTGGTCGAGCTCTCCGTTGGCGTGATGGGCCTCGGCGAGGCCGTTGCGGATTTGGGCTTCGTTGGATCGGTCGCCGATCCGGCGACTTATCGCGAGGGCTTGCTGGTGATAATCGGCTGCCTCCTCGTAGTGGCCCTGCTGGCAGTGGACAAGGCCCAGCTGGGTCAGCGCGAGAGCTTCGCCGACTGGGGCACCGATCTCCCGGTAAATCGCGAGGGCGTGTTGGTGGTGCTCGGCGGCCTGCTGGTAGTGGCCCTGCCGCCAGTGGACGAGCCCCAGGTTGCCCAGCGCGAAGGCTTCGGCGACTGGGGCACCGATCTCCCGGCTGATCGCGAGAGAGTGTTGGTGGTGCTCGACTGCCTGTTGGTAGCGGCCCTGCCGCCAGTGGACGAGCCCCAGATAAGTGAGCGGAAGTACTTCGCCGACTGGGAAACCGATCTCACGGTAGATCTTAAGGGCTTGTTCGTAGTGGTCGGCTGCTTGCGGGAAACGGCTCTGCTGCCAGTGCACGAGCCCCAGGTTGCTCAGCGTAAGAGCCTCGCCGCTGCGGTTGCCGATCTCCCGGCTGATCGCGAGGGCGTGTTGGTGGTGCTCGGCGGCCTGCTGGCAGTGGCCCTGCCGCCAGTGGACGACCCCGAGGTTGCCCAGCGCGTGAGCCTCGACACTGCGGTCGCCGAGTTCGCGGCTGATCGCGAGGGCGTGTTGGTGATGCTCGACTGCCTGTTGGTAGCGGCCCTGCTGCCAGTGGAGGAGCCCCAGATTGCTCAGCGTGAAAGCCTCGCCGCTGCGGTCGCCGAGCTCGCGGTAGATCGCGAAGGCTTGCTGGTGGTGCTCGGCTGCTTGTTGGTAGCGGCCCTGCTGCCAGTGCACGAGCCCGAGGTGGCTCAGCGTGCGAGCTTCGTTGGCTCGGTCGCCGGTGTGGTGGGCGGCATGCAAGGCGTGGGTGTGGATGATCAGGGCGCCAGGATAGCGACCGCCGATGTAAGTGAGGAGCACCGTGTTGACCAGTCGGGTGGTGTGGCTGTACCAGCCGTGGGTGGCGGTGTGGGCGATGATCGCGGCAAGGTTGGCCTGCTCAGTGTCCAGCCAGGTTCGTGCGGTAGTCAGATCGGCCATCGGTGGGTCGGGATGGGGGGCTGTAAGAGGGACGCCGTGCCAATGTTGATAGTCGGCGGGAATGACCATGACCATCGCGGCTGTGGCGGTGCTCAGGTAGTGGTCGAACAGGCGAGTCAGTGCGGTGTGTTGGTCATCGGGGGGGTCGTAGGTGGTGGTGAGGTGGGTGGCATAGACGCGCAGCAAGTCGTGGAAGGCGTATCGATCGGGAGTGCGCTGGGTGAGCAGGTGCGCCCGGGTCAGCTCAGCTAGCGATTCTTGTGCCTGGTGTGGGGGCATATCGGTGAGTTGGGTCGCGGCGGGAAGGGCAATGTCGGGGCCGGGGTGCAGCCCGAGGAGCCGGAACATCCTGGCGGCGGGGAGGCTGAGGTGATGGTAGGACCAGGAGAACACGGCTTTTACGCTGGTGGTGGCTTCGCCGATGTCCAGAGCGTCCAGGCGGCTGTGTTCGTCGGCGAGTTCTTTGGCCAGGACCCGCAAGGCGAAGCCGGGGTGGATGGCGGCTCGGGCGGCCGCGATCGCTAAGGCGAGAGGCAGGCGGGCGCAGCTGTCGATCAGGTCGATGACGGCGGAGGGTTCGGCGCCGACCCGGTCAGTGCCGAGGTGGTGGGCCAGTAGCGCGCGGGCCTCCTGCGGGGTCAGCACGTCCAGGGTGACCAGGTGGGCTCCTTCGCGGGCGACTAGACCCGTCAGCTGGTTACGGCTGGTGATCACGACCAGGCAGGTGGGGCTGGCCGGCAGCAACGGCCGAACCTGGTCGGCATCGCGGGCGTTGTCCAGCACTACGAGCACGTGCCGGTCGGCGAGCAGACTGCGATACAGTCCCGCTTGGCCCTCCAGGCTGGTGGGGATACGTTCCGGGGGGATGGCCAGGGCCTCGAGGAGCCCACGAAGCGCATCGGCCGGGTGCATGGGGGCGTTGGTGGGATCAAAGCCCCGCAGGTTCACATACAGCTGCCCGTCGGGAAACCGCTCCGCAGCGTGGTGGGCCCAGTGTAGGGCCAGGGCGGTCTTGCCGATTCCCGCAGTGCCGTCGATTGCGGTGATCACCACGGTGCCCCCGCTGGGGGTCGTGGCGGTGTCGAGCAGGGTGGTGAGTTGGTGGAGCTCTGCGGCGCGGCCCACGAAGTGCGGGGTATGCGCGGGCAACTGACGCGGCACCGGCGGTGCGGACACCAGGACGGACCCGCGCGGGGCCAGTGCCAGGTCGGTGGTCAAGATCCGTTCATACAGGTGTTGCAGCTCCGGGCCGGGGTCGATGCCCAGCTCGTCGACCAGCCGAGCCCGTAACCGCTGAAAGTGGTTCAGGGCCTCGGCCTGGCGGCCGCACTGGTACAGCGCGAGCATCATCTGACCGGCCACCCGCTCATCCAGTGGGTGCGCCGCGGCCTGGGTGGTGATCTCACTCAGCAACCACCCGTGCTCACCGCGGCGCAGGCGCAGGTCGGTGCAGTCCAGTTCGACCGCGAACCGGTCCCGCTCCAGCGTATTCCGCAGCTCATTGATCCACGGCGTGTCCAGCCCGGCGAACGCCATCCCCTGCCATAACCCGAGTGCCTGCTCGAACAATTCCAGCGCCCGATCCTGGTCGTCGGCGGCGCGGGCCTGGGCGACCAGGTGGCCGAAGTGGTGCACGTCCACTGCCATCGGGTCGACGATGAGGGCATAGCCCCCAGATTTGCGCACAAGATCGACTTCCGTGATCGGAGCCAGGGCGTGACGAAGCCGGGATAGGTAGTTGTAGAGCGTCTCTCGGGCCCGATGCGGCGTCCGCTGCCCCCAGATCCGGTCCACCAGCTGGTCCACCGACACCGCATGGTTGGCCTCCGCCAGCAGCACCACCAGCACACACCGCTGCCGGGCGTGTCCTACCGCCACCGGCCGACCATCGACCCGGACCTCGACATCGCCGAGGAGTCCGAATTTCACCCCCATGTCGACCCCCTTGGTGCAGAAGATCCCGTCGATGGCACGGAGGGCGCCACCAGCCGATTTTAGGTTCGTTCCATCTTCGCACACGGTCGGCTGCCCACAGTTATTTCCAGCCGGACAACGGATTCCGGTAGTCCGCAGTCAGAAAGGAAAGTAAAGATTATGGCTACCATCGGACCAGTCACTCTCCGCATCGAAGCGGTCAGCGGCTCGACATCCTCCAGGGTCACCGTCAGCTACCGCATCAGGTTCAATAGCCTCGATGTGCTCGGCAATCTCCGGTACCGGGAAATAATCCGCCTATTTGGCGATGACCCGCCCGGCGGTCCCTCCGCCAGTGATGATTTGCTCTTCAGCTTCCCGCGCCAAACGGTCCGCCCGAACGGTCAGGCCGCGCTGCAGCGTACTCGCATTGCGCAGGTGCCGAACCGTGTCCTCGACGAGGATCGCGGCTCCGACGAGGATGAGATCTACGCGGAGGTGCGTCTGCGATCTCTGGACGCATCGTTCCCTGATCCTCCTCCCGGGCACAGTGCGGTCATCTCACAGCTGGTGGCTGAGCCATCCGAGAGCTGAGCCTCCGACACGCGGTGGTCCACCGCATGATCGCGGGGACCACCGTCGCGCCGGCCCCGCCCACTATGGTGTGCGGTGGGAGTTCTCACAAGCGCTCTTGGCAATGGAGCCGGGCAGCTTAGAGGGGACCGCCTTTACTCTTTACTGCTTGAGTTTCGCGACCTCCCGTATCCGAAGGCCAGGGCGCTATCGCACCGGCACGATGGCGAACGTGACCTACGGGTTGGTGCTTCGGTAATCCGCACGACCCCCAACGAACGAGATTGCGCGATGCTCGATCTTTGCGGGCATCAGGACCACCGACGGCATGCCCGGCTGCATCTGCGGTATACACCTGGTCATCGCAGCCAGCTGATGGCGCGAGAAATCGAGGCTGACTCGGCCGGCTAACCGAGCCCGAGA
>JBOHHD010000841.1:0-14780 GCA_050700515.1 Pseudonocardiaceae bacterium | reverse complement strand
GTCGACCCAGCCTCTGGCCACCCAAAGGATTCCGGTAAGTGACCTGGCCGGCGCCGGGGTCCCCCGGGCTCCGCGGCGCCGGCCAACCGGCCGCCCCCCTGCGACCGCACGCCCCCAGGTCGTGACGCTGACCGCCATCGCCCCTCGTTGGCGGCGGATCAGGCATCGTCACGCATAGAGATAGATGACCTCGGCGGCTCGTAAATACATCGGCGAGAAAAACCGTGCGAAAAAGGGGCCCCGGCGTCACCGGGGGCAGCGGGACGCCGGGGCCTGGACCCGATCCACCCGGGCGCGGTCGGCCGGATCGGGGGCTGCGGGTGCTGGATCGGCTCATTGCCGGTACCTTGCACCGGCGGCCGTGCGCAGCACACGAATCACCCTGCGGGGTGCATACTGTGCGCTACCTGTGCTGGATGCTGACCAATGGTGTCCCCCACCCTTCTACGCGTCCGGCCCTCTCTACGCGTCCGGCGCTGTATCCGTGCGCCGTCACGATGTTCGTCCCCAGCCTGCGACTCGGATCGGTAACCGGGCCACGAGTCTGTAGCCGAGATACCCGTACAGGCGCTACTCGGCAACGTACACGGGTGAGCACCCTGCGTGGTATCCCCTGATAGTCATCAGAAAGATTGCACTGCGATGAGGCGAGCGACCGCCTCGTCCAGCACCTCGTCCCGCTTGCAGAACGCGAAGCGCACCACGTGCCGCCACGGTGCGGGATCATCGGCGAAGACCTGCACCGGCACCGCCACCACACCCGCGGCCGCCGGCAGGTTCCGACAGAATTCGATGCCATCGCGGTAGCCGAGCGGCCGGATATCAGCGCAGATGAAGTAGGTGCCCTGTGAGCGACGCACCCCGAAACCCGCCTCGCGCAGCCCACTGGCCAACCGGTGCTGTTTGTCCTGCAGCTGCATCCGCTGCTTGTCGACCCAGCCGAGCTCGACCCGCAACCCGTGGGCCACCGCGGGCTGGAACGGTGCCCCCCCGACAAAGGTGAGGAACTGCTTGACGGCGCGTACGGCGGCCACCAGCCAGGCGGGGCCGCATACCCAACCGATCTTCCAGCCGGTGACGCTGAACGTCTTGCCCGCGCTGGAGACCGACAGCGTGCGCTGGGCCATCCCGGGCAGCGTGGCGATCGGCACGTGCTCGGCGCCCTCGAACACCAGGTGCTCGTACACCTCGTCGGTGATCACCAGCAGATCGTGCTGGACGGCCAGCGCGGCCAGCGCCGTCAGCTCCGCCCGGGTGAACACGGTGCCGGTGGGGTTGTGCGGGCTGTTGAGCAGCAACACCCGGGTGGCGGGGGTGATCGCGGCCGCCACCGCGTCGAGGTCGAGGGCGAACCGATCCCCGTCGGAGATCAACGGTACGGCCCGCCGGGTGGCCCCGGCCAGGGCGACGGCGGCGGCGTAGGAGTCGTAGTAGGGCTCGACGAGCAGCACCTCTTCGCCGGGGTCCACCAGGGCCAGCAGCGCAGCACTGATTGCTTCGGTTGCGCCGACCGTCACCAGCACTTCGGTCTCCGGGTCGTGCCCGAGCCCGTAACGAGCACCTCGGTGCTCAGCGATCGCGCTGCGCAGCTCGGGGATACCCGGCGCGGGTGGATACTGGTTCACCCCTGCCGCGATCGCCGCCCGGGCGACCTCGAGCATGCCGGCGGGGCCGTCGGTGTCCGGGAAGCCCTGGCCGAGGTTCACCGCGCCGGTCCGGACGGCCAGCGCGGTCATCTCCGCGAAGATCGTCGAAGTGAACGGCTGCAGGCGGGGAACGAGTCCGTGGGATCGCACGACACTCATCCTCCCTGGTGCTTGCTCCCCTGGGCTGCGCGAACCCTCGGCAGCCGAGGACAATCGGCGTGGTGCAGATGACCATGAACGAGTGGGCCAAGCAACGGGCGCTACGCCGGATGAAGGCCGTGGCGCTGGGGTTCCTGCTGGGTGCCGCGGTGGTGTACGTGTTGGCTCGGCGCAACGAGGACGCCGGAGCGTGGGTCGGGTACGTGCGGGCGATGGCAGAGGCAGGCATGGTCGGTGCGCTGGCCGACTGGTTCGCCGTCACCGCGCTGTTCCGCCACCCGCTGGGCCTACCCATCCCGCACACCGCCATCATCCCGCGCAAGAAGGACGCGCTGGGAGAAAACCTCAGTGACTTCGTGGGCGCCAACTTCCTGTCCACCGACGTGGTGCGCGACAAACTGCGCCGGGCCCAGATCACCGCTCGAGTCGGGCGCTGGATGAGCGAACCGCACAACGCCGAACGGCTGACGGCTGAGCTGGCCACCGCCATGCGGGCCGCGGTCACCGTGTTGCGCGACGAGGACGTGCAGGAAGTGTTGGAGAACGCGATGGTCGCTCAGCTCGTCGACCGACAGTGGGGGCCACCGCTGGGTCGGCTGCTCGAGCAGTTGCTCACCGACCGGACGCACCACAAGCTGGTGGATCTGGTCACCGACCGAATCTATGTGTGGGTACGCGACAACCACTCCACGGTGCTGCGGGTGGTGAGCCAGCGCTCGCCCCGGTGGTCGCCGAGGTTCATGAGCGGGTTGGTCGCGGACAAGGTCTACGCCGAGGTGCTCGCCTTCGCCTGGGCGGTGAAGATCGACCCGAACCACACCATGCGCACCGCGGTGGACGAGTTTCTCCTGCACTTCGCCCGGGACCTGCGCTGGGACGCCAAGACGATCGAACGCGCCGAGCTGGTGAAGCAGCAGATACTGGCTCATCCCGAGGTGCAGGCCGTGCTCGGATCGGCCTGGCGCACCGCCAAGAAGATGCTTCTCGACGCCGCCGAGGACCCCTCCTCAGAGCTACGGCGCCGGGTACGTGACGGGCTGATCTCCCTGGGCCGACGGCTGACCCACGACGCCGAGCTGAGATCCAAGGTGGAAACCTGGCTCGAAGGCGTCGCCGAATACCTGGTGTCCAACTACCGGGCCGAGATCACCACGCTGATCACCGACACGGTGCAGCGCTGGGACGGTGCGGAGACCGCCCGCAAGGTGGAGTTGCAGGTCGGCCGGGATCTCCAGTTCATCCGGATCAACGGCACTGTGGTCGGGGCATTGGCGGGCCTGGCGATCCACACCATCTCGCAACTGCTGCTCTAACGAGTGGCTGACTTCACTCGAGTACTGCAAGCCGAGCGCTTGCAGCAGCTAGCAGTGACGCCTACGGTTGGTGATGTCGGAGGGGGCGGACAGAGCCGAAGGGGGTAAGTCGGAAGGGGCGCAGGGTGAAGCGGGTCGACGAGACGGTCCAGGAACTGGGTCGCGACATCGGCAATTACATCAGGGAGCAGCGCAATACCGCGGAGATGTCGCTGCGCCAGCTCGCCAGGTTGGCGGGTGTATCGAATCCGTATCTGAGCCAGGTGGAGCGGGGACTGCGCAAGCCCAGTGCCCGCATTCTGCAGCAGATCGCCAAGGGGCTCCGAATTTCCGCCGAGGCGCTCTATGTGCAGGCCGGCATCCTTGACCGACCCATGGGAGGTCCGGTCGTCGACGCCGTCGTCACCGATACCCACCTCTCCGAACGGCAAAAACAGGTACTGCTCGACATTTACGAATCTTTCCGACGAGACCGGTCCGCTCCGGAGCAGCCCACTGAGGTTCACACAATGGTGGAGAACACTGCGGGGGACGCTCAGGTCATCGTTATCAAACCCCAGTCGGGGAAGGAGTGAGAATCATGGCCACACTGCCCACCACCGAGGACGTACGTCGTGCCCGGGAGCAAGCCGAGGCAGGCGCCAATGTCGCATTCGACGCGCTGAAGAGCCCGTTGCTCGCCGCGCTGGGTGCGGTGGACACCGCTACTCGGGCCGCTACCGTGGCGTTCGCCAAGGCTCGCCGGGAGGCCACCGAGCTGCGCCACCACCTGGAGCGTGGCGAGCTGCGCAAACTGGTCGGGCAATACGGCGAGGCCGCCCACCATGTCTACCTCTCGCTGATCGAGCGTGGCGAGGAGGTTTTGGACGAGCTGCGCCGTCAACCGCAGGTGCGCCACGCCCTTGAATCGGTCGAAGCGGGTGTCGACACCGCCCAGGAGCGGTTGGAGAACGCCGTCCGCGACCTCAACGCAACGGTCGACGAACTGCGGTCCCGCTTCGCCCGGACCAGTCGATCGGTCGGCGAGCGGGCAGCTCGGGAAACCGAGGAGCTCGCGGCCACGGCAGAGGAGCGAGTACAGGACGCCGCGGACAGGGTCTCGAGAGCCACGGGCCGCGCCGGCGATGAGGTGGCCGCCACGACTCGCAGCACCGCTCGTACGGTCGCCGAGCGGGCGGCGCCGCCGCGCAAACCCGCCACCCGGCGTCCTGGAGAGAACAACACCCGGCGATCCTGACCTGTCACCGAACTGGTCTTCTGTCACTGAACTGATCGGCCCGGAGCCTCATTCTCCGGGCCGATCGTGTCTCTTCCGATGCCGTACTCTGAACAGGTGCTGCTGCAGACGCTGGACTCCTGGATCTATTTCATCCTGTATTGGGCGGCGGTTCCGGTGGGGATCTACGCACTCGCCCACGCCGCACTCCAGCGCGCAGACGCCTACACCGCCGCCGACAAGCTGACCAAACCGGCCTGGGTGGGCATCACGAGTGGAGCCGCCGCCCTGCTACTGCTCAATGTGTTCATTCCGGGCGGTCAGCTGTTGTTCTACTTGATCGCGCTGGTCGCGGTGTTGGTCTATCTGGTGGACGTCAAACCGGCTGTGGTCGATGTGCAACGCGGACCGCGTTGGTGACGCTGCCCGGTTGACTGCCGTAATGTGACGCCAATGGGTGATCACGGGCATGGTCACGGGCATGGGCATGGTCACGGCGCTGCAACGTCCGATCGCCGCCGACTCGGCTGGGCACTTGCGATCACCCTGGTCGTGCTGCTGGCCGAGGTCGTGGGCGCGGCCCTGACCGGTTCACTGGTGCTGCTCGCGGATGCGGGGCATCTGGCCACCGATGCGCTCGGGCTGGCGGCCGCGCTGATCGCCGCTGCGCTCGCCCAGCGCCCGCCGAATCGGCACCGGACCTTCGGACTCGGCCGTGCCGAGATCCTCGCCGCCGCGCTCAACGCGCTGGTACTGCTGGTGGTGGCCGGGGTGGTCGCGGTCGAGGCGATCAGCAGGCTGGCCGAGCCACCCGCGGTCGCCGGTGCGCCGCTGCTGGTGCTCGGGGCGGTCGGACTGGTCGGCAATCTCGTCGCCCTCGCGGTGCTCACCCGCGGCGGATCCGAGTCGGGTGAGCGCAGCCTCAACCTGCGCGGTGCCCTGCTGGAGGTGATGGGCGATGCGCTCGGCTCGGTCGCGGTGCTCGGTGCCGCGGTGGTGGTGCTCACCACCGGCTGGCAGCAGGCCGACCCGGTGGCGTCGCTGCTGATCGCCGCGTTGATCGCGCCTCGCGCCCTGCGCCTGCTCCGCGAAGCGGCGCACGTGCTGCTGGAGGGCACTCCCCGAGGAGTTGACGCTGCGGAGGTGGACCGGGTGCTCCGCGAGGTGCCCGGCGTGCTGGACGTCCACGACCTGCACCTGTGGACGATCACCTCGGGCCGCAACGCGGTATCCGCGCACCTGGTGGTCGCCGAGACCTGGGCGCTGCACTGCGGGGAAACCTCGGTACTCGACAGCGCCGCGATCCGCCTGCGCACAAACTTCGGCTTGACCCACAGCACCCTGCAGGTAGAACACAACGCCCACGCCGACCACGAACACACCTGCTGAGGACCCGTCAGTGGAAGACGACGGTGCGGTTGCCGTGCATCAGTACCCGGTCCTCCAGATGCCAGCGCAGCCCACGCGCCAGCACCACCTTCTCGATGTCGCGGCCCTTGCGCACCATGTCGGCCACGGTGTCGGCGTGGTCGACACGGATCACGTCCTGCTCGATGATCGGGCCTTCGTCCAGGTCCGGGGTGACGTAGTGACAGGTCGCACCGACCAACTTGACGCCACGCTGGTGCGCCTGGTGATAGGGCCGCGCACCGACGAAGGAGGGCAGGAAGCTGTGGTGGATGTTCAGTACTCGCCCCGCCCATGCCTTGCAGAGGTCGGTGGGCAAGATCTGCATGAAGCGGGCGAGCACGATGGCATCCGGTTCCTCGGCGTCCACCAGCTCACGCAGCTGGGTGAAGGCCGTGGTCTTGGCGCTGGCCTGCGCTGGGAAGGGCACGTAGTGGAACGGGATCCCGTGCGCGCTGGTCACCGTGGCGTGCTCGGGGTGGTTGCCCAGCACAGCCCGCAGCTCGACGTCGAGCTCTCCGGCGGCAACCCGGCCGAGTAGGTCGTAGAGGCAGTGCGCCTCCCGGGACACCAGCACGACCACCCGGGGTCTGCGTCCGGTGTCACTGATCTGCCAGTCGGTCTCACTACCCAGCTCCGCTGCCACCATGCCGAAGCGCTCCCGCAGCTCCGCCACTCCGAACGGCAGCGAGTCGGCACGGACCACCTGGCGGGTGAAGAACCACCCCGTGGCCGGGTCTGCATGGTAGGCCGCTTCGGTGATCCACCCCCCTGCCTCGGCCAGAAATCCGGAGATAAGGGCCACGATGCCGGTGCGGTCCGGGCAGCCCAGCGTGATCACGTAGTGGTGGTCGGGCACGATCCCGGAGTCTGCCAACGACCGCGCGGCCCGTACTCACCGGGCATGGATACGGTCCTAGCGCCTTCAATTGAGGACATCTATGTGGCATCCAGGTGATGCTTCGCTCGTCCCCGTATACTCGTGAACGACTACTCTGGGACGAGGTGACATGGTGGCGAAGCGGCGCAAGGTCAGCAACATCCTCGCGCTGGCCTTGCTGGCCCTCCTGGTAGCTGGGCACCCGATGCATCCGTACCAAATGGCAAACGTGCTCCGCCGCACCGGCAAGGAGCGCGACATGAAGATCAAAATGGGCTCGCTGTACACGGTCGTGCAGAACCTCGAGAAACACGGCTTCATCGAAGCCACCGGCAGCCATCGGGAGGGGCGTCGACCGGAACGGACCCTCTATGCCATCACCGACGCCGGCCGTTCCGAGCTCACCGACTGGCTGCGCGAGTTGGTGGCTGTGCCCGAGCCGGAGTACCCGAGATTCACGGCAGCGCTGTCCGTGCTGGGCGCGCTGCCCCCGGAGGAGGCGACCGCGTTGCTCGCGGAGCGCTTACGCGCGCTGGAGGACGACATCACCGTCCAGCGGGCCATGCTGGAACAGAGCGGTGACCTGACGCGACTGTTCCTCATCGAAGCGGAATACGCACTGGCGATGCGTGCGGCTGAAGCGGCGTGGGTCCGCTCGCTGCTGCAGGAGCTCGTCGACGGCACGTTCCCGGGCATCGCCGAATGGCACGACTTTCACGAAATCGGTCGGATCGGGGCCGGTTTCACACAGATGGTGGCCGAAGGAGGAATGCCAACCGACTGACTACATGACCGCCGAAGGGAGGCCCCGGTGCGGTGCGGGAACACCGCGACCGGGGTCTGAACCTCACACCGATCCCGCAGGAACGGAACCTGGCGCACGAGGTGGCAATCGCAACGATAGCCGAGTTCTCCTCCCACGGGCAGGACACCACCCGTATCAGAGGAGTTGCGCTATGCATCCGGTAGGCCCAATGACCACCAAACCAGCCGCCTCGGCGACCCCGAAATCAGGCCGGTGGCTCGCACTCGGCGCCGTCGCCGGCCCATTGCTGTTCACCATGACCTGGTTCGTCCTTGGCTTTCTGAGCCCAGGCTATTCCGTTGGTGGCGACCTGATCTCGCCCTATTCATCCATCAGCCAACCCATCAGCGGCCTGGGCATGGGCGCTACCGCCCCCTTCATGAACACCGCCTTTGTGCTCAGCGGGCTCCTGCTCCTGGCCGGAGTGATCGGCATCTTCCGCATCGTGGGAGGAATCGGCGCACCGCGCTGGGCTTGCGCGGCACTGCTCGCGCTCTCGCCATTGGGCCTCGTGATCGGCGGGATCTTCGATCTCGAGTCACCACTGCCGCACCTGGCTGGTTTCCTGCTGATTACTTCGACCCCAGTATTAGGTTTCCTGGCTGCGGGATTCTTTTTTCGCAGCATTCCGCGCTGGCGGCGGTTTGGCAACTGGCTACTGATCGGTAGCCCGCTGTCACTCCTGCTGGTGGTTCTCTTCTTCCTGACATTTGATCAGGACACGACCGCAGCCGGCCACGGAGCGGCCGGCCTCACAAACCGCATCTTGGGTATCGAGGTCCTCGGCTGGTTCGCGGCCATGGGCTGGTTGGCATTCCGCCGTTCGCAACCCGCAGTAATCCCCAGCCCATCACCTACAAGATCAGCACAAGCTTAACACTTCGGCCAGGATCCAGTCCGGTCAAATGCGTACAGCAGGTCAGGGTCAGCGCGGCGGGGTGGCCCCAGCTTCCAGGCGACAAGGTGCGGCTCGTTGATCGCCGCGGTCCCCGCTCTGCTGAGGAGCCGGGCTCTGGCTAACGTGCCGGGCTACCAGACCGTCATCATCCCGAAGGACGTCGCAGTATGATCAGAGCTGTGTCGGATCCCCAGGATGATGTCGAGGCTCGTCTAGCCGCGATGGAGAGCGAACTAGTCCAATTGCGTGAACTGCTGACCAATGCCCGTGCCGATGCCGCCGCTGCCCGTTATCTGGCTGCCGGTGCCGACCGTGACCTGTCAGAGGCCCGCGCGGAGCTGGCAAAGTCTCGCGCTGAGCTGCGCGCCTACGCCAAGGCCCGCAACATCCCACTGCTGGAGGACATAGATCTGACCGAGGACATGGATTCCGGGCGGGATTAGGGCGCGCCGAAGTGGATCTTCGGCGCCGCGTTCCGCGAACCGACACGGTGCTGGCCGAACCGGAGCTCGCGGCAGCAGCTGACCGGCTCGGTCGTCCGTTGGTGAAGCGCGCGGTGACCGCGGCCCAGCAACGGGTCCGGGAGGGCATCTTGGCTCCGGACAACATCGTCGCCGACGTGCTGGCCACGCTGCCGGACACCGCGACCAGTGTGCGCCCGGTGCTCAATGTCACTGGCGTGCTGCTGCACACCAACCTCGGCCGGGCGTCGCTGTCCAATGCCGCGATCAAAGCGCTGGGCACCGCGGCGGGCACCACCGACGTCGAGCTCGACCTGGCCACCGGCGGGCGGGGACGGCGTGGTGCCGGGGCACTGGACGCCCTGACCGACGCGGTACCAGGAGCCGAACAAGTGCACGTGGTGAACAACGGTGCCGCCGCACTGGTCCTCGCCGCCACCGCCCTGGCCGCCGGACGCGAGATCGTCATTACTCGCGGCGAACTGGTGGAGATCGGTGACGGATTCCGCATTCCCGACTTACTGGTCGCCACCGGAGCTCGGTTACGCGAAGTCGGCACCACCAATCGGGTCCGGGCCGACGACTACGCCGCGGCGGTCGGGCCGGACACCGGGTTCGTGCTCAAGGTCCACCCCTCCAATTTCCGCATCACCGGGTTCACCTCCTCGGTACCGATCACCGAGCTGACCGGGCTGGGCGTGCCGGTCGTCGTCGACATCGGCTCGGGACTACTCGCGCCGCACCCAGCACTGCCCGACGAGCCGGACGCCGCCACCGCGCTGAACGAGGGTGCCGACCTGGTGACCTGCAGTGGGGACAAGCTGCTCGGCGGTCCCCAGGCCGGACTGCTGCTGGGCTCCGCAGAGCTGGTGGCCCGGCTGCGGCGCCACCCCCTGGCCCGCGCGCTACGGGTGGACAAGCTCACCCTGGCCGCGCTGGAGGCCACCTTGAGTGGACCCACGACGCCCACCGCGGCCGCGCTGACCGCCGATCCGGCAACCCTGCACGATCGGGCAACGGCGATCGCGGCGGCACTGCGCACCCACGGCATCGACGCGAAGGCGGTAGCGGCGCAGGCTACCGTCGGCGGGGGCGGCGCGCCGGGGGTGACGTTGCCCAGCGCCGCCGTCAGCCTGCCGGAGTGCTTCGCCGTCGCGCTGCGCACGGGAACCCCGGCTGTGCTCGGCCGGCTCGACCACGGCCGCTGCCTGCTGGACCTGCGTACGCTACCCCCCGACAAGGACGGTGCCCTCGGCGACGCCGTGGTCACGGCTGCCGCGATGCCATGCACGTCGTAGCCACCGCAGGACATGTCGATCACGGCAAGTCCACCCTGGTCCGCGCGCTGACCGGGATGGAGCCCGATCGGTGGGCCGAGGAACGCCGTCGGGGCATGACCATCGACCTCGGGTTCGCCTGGACGACCCTGGCCAGCGGAGGTCCAGCAGGCGCCGGGCCGACGGTGGCGTTCGTCGACGTGCCCGGCCACGAGCGGTTCGTCCCCAACATGCTGGCCGGCGTCGGCCCGGTGCCGGCCGTGATGTTCGTCGTCGCCGCCGACGAGGGCTGGATGCCGCAGTCCCGCGAGCACCTGGAGGCGCTGAACGCACTCGACGTCCGGTATGGCCTGTTGGTAGTGACCCGCAGCGACCTCATGGATCCCGAGCTGGCCCGCGAGGAAGCGCTGGAGCACCTGGCCGACTCGTCGCTGGGGCGGGTGCCGGCGGCCTGTGTCTCCGGTACCACCGGGGCAGGTCTGGACGAGCTGCGCGCCGCGTTGAGCGAGTTGGTCGCCGGGCTGCCCGCCCCCGACATCGGTGCGGACGTGCGGCTATGGGTGGACCGGGCGTTCACCATCCGCGGCGCGGGCACCGTCGTCACCGGCACGTTGGCTGCCGGAACACTGCGGGTGGGTGACGAGCTCGAGCTCTCCCCAGCGGGACGGCGAGTGGTGGTGCGGGGTTTGCAGTCACTGGGTATGGCGACAACATCGGTGACGCCGGTGGCTCGAGTGGCGGTCAACCTGCGCGGGCTACCCCGCCATGCCGTGCGCCGGGGGCACGCCCTGCTCACTCCCGGCATCTGGCTGCGCACCCAGACCGTCGACGTCCGGCTGGCCGGCGCCGTGGCCACCGAGCTACCCCGGCAGATGGTGCTGCACATCGGCGCCGCGGCGGTGCCGGCACGGGTCCGTCCACTCGGCATCGACACTGCCCGGCTGGGTCTGGCCGAGCCGCTGCCGTTACGGATCGGCGACCGGGCTCTGCTCCGCGATCCCGGTGCTCGCGGGGTTCCCGCCGGGGTCACCGTGCTCGATGTGCGTCCAGCCGAACTGTGCCGCCGGGGCGCCGCCACCGCCCGCGCCGCGGAGCTGTCGACCATGACCGGTGTCGCGGACGGGACCGCCGAGCTGCGCCGCCGGGGGCTGGTGCGCCGGGACGACCTGATCGCGATGGGAGCACCCGTGCCGGCGGAGGCGGTCGAAGCGGGCGGCTGGCTGATCGATCACTCGGTGCTCACCGCCCGGGCCGCCCAGCTCGCGACCGCCATCGACGCGCACGCCGCCGCGAACCCACTGGAGCCCGGGATACCGCTGGAGATCGCGCGCCAGCTCACCGGGATGCCCGACACCCGGCTCGTCGAGCTACTGCTCACCCCCCCGATGACCCTCGCCGAGGGACGAGTGCACGCCGACCGTCCGGGCACCACGCTGCCCGCCGCGCTCCAGCGGGCCGTTGACGAAATCCGCGCCGAACTCGCCGATCGACCCTTCGCAGCACCCGACGCGAGCCGGCTCGTCACGCTCGGGCTGGGCCCCAAGGAACTCGCCGCCGCCGTCCGCGCCGGCGAACTGCTCAGAATCACCGAAGGCATCTACCTCGCCCCAGGCGCCGATGATGCCGCCGTCGCCCGGCTGGGTGAGCTGCCCAGCCCGTTCACGCTCAGCCAGGCTCGCCAGGCGTTGGACACCACCCGCCGCGTCGCAGTCCCGATCATGGAACTGCTGGCCCAGCGCGGGATCACCCACCAACTCTCCGACGGCACCCATGTGCTGCGCAGCTGAGAATCCGAGGCGGTCAGCGGTATCAATCCGGGTCTGCGCTGACTCTCTTTCCTGGATAGCCAAACCACGTCCAGGGGGAACCCATGACCGTTATCTGCGAACCCGCCCAACGCAACCAGATCCGCGCCTTTAGAGCCGAACAGCAAGTGCTGATCATCGCGGAGGGCGAGCTGCCCACTCCCGGCTTCGATGTCGACATCCAGGAAAGCTTACTGAGGATCTTCCCCCAGCAGTTCAACTTGGTGCAGTGTCCCAAGCCAGGGAACTTCGCACAGGTCATCACGCCCTACCGCTATGCGGAACTGGTCACTTTCCCGGTGGACCAGGAGACGGTGACAATCCATCACGCCGACGGCAGTGACGTGGTCCGGATCGAAGAGTGCCCAGTGGGATCTACCTCCGACCGAGCAACCACGGGAGATCAGGAAACGGTGCTACCCGCCGCAAGCTGACAAGCAGGACAACGTAACGGCCCGCTCACAGCGAATCCGCCACGCCCTCGGCGATCTGGTAGGTGTTCAGCGCGGCGCCCTTGCGCAGGTTGTCCCCGCAGACGAAGAAGTCCAGAGCGTGGGGAAAGTCCAGCGCCTGACGGATCCGGCCCACGTAGGTGGGGTCCGCACCGACCACGGCGGCCGGGGTCGGCCACACCCCCGCCGCCGGGTCGTCGGCCAGCACGATGCTCGGCTGCGCGGCGAGCAGCTTTCTCGCCCGCTCGACGGTCACCGGATGCGTGAACACCGCGTGCACCGCCAGGGCATGGGTGGTGACCACAGGGACGCGTACGCAGGTAGCCGACACCTTGAGCGCCGAGATACCGAGTATCTTGCGGGACTCGTTACGAACCTTGAGCTCCTCGGAGCTCCACCCGTCCTCCTTGACCGACCCCGCCCACGGCACCACGTTCATCACCAGCGGCGCCGGGAACGGAGAGGAGGTGGCCAGGCCCGCCGCGGTCAACGCCTCGGCGACGTCCCCAGCGCGTACCCCGACGTTTCGGCCCGCTACCGCCGCGAGTTCGGCGTAGAGCCGGTCCACGCCCTGCTGTCCGGCGCCGGAGGCGGCCTGGTAGCTGGCCACCACCAGTTCGGTGAGCCCGAACTCGTGGTGCAGCACACCCAGCGCCGTCATCATCGACAGGGTCGTGCAGTTGGGATTGGAGATGATTCCCTTCGGTCGGACCGAAGCGTCCGCCGCGTTCACTTCGGGGACCACCAGCGGCACCTCGGGGTCCATGCGGAACGCGCCGGAGTTGTCCACGGCGACCGCGCCCCGCTCGACGGCGACCGGGGCCCACTGCGCCGAGACCTCATCGGGGACATCGAACAGGGCGACGTCCACACCATCGAAGGCACTGGGAGTCAGCACCGCGACGGTGCACTCCAAACCTCGTACGGTGATCTTTTTACCCGCTGAGCGGACCGAGGCGACCAACCTGATCTCACCCCATGGCACCGTTGGTCGCGCGTTGATGATGTCGATCATCACGGTACCGACCGCACCGGTAGCTCCGACGATGGCCAGGACGGGCGCCCCATCCACGTCCGGGCTCATCGACCTGTCCCGCCGTAAACGACGACTGGTTCATCGCCCCCCAGATCGAATGCGTCATGAATGGCGCGCACCGCGGTGTCCAAGTCCACGTCCCGGACCAGTACCGAGATCCGGATCGCTGAGGTGTTGATGATTTCGATGTTGACCCCCGCTTCGGCGAGCGCCTCACAGAATCGCGCGGTCACTCCCGGGTGCGAGCGCATGCCCGCGCCGATCAATGACACTTTGCCGATATGTTCGTCGCAGTGCACATCGGTAAAGCCGATCTGCGGCTGCATCGCCCGCAATGCCTTGATCGCGATCGGGCCGTCGAGCTTGGGTAACGTGAAGGTGACGTCGGTACGACCGGTGTCGCTCTGCGAGATGTTCTGCAGCACCATGTCGATGTTGATATCGATGTCAGCCATCAGCCGGAAGATCTGCGCGGCCTTGCCGAGCTCATCGGGCACTCCCGCAATCGTGATTTTCGACTCCGACCTGTCGTGCGCCACCCCGGTGAGTAAGGCCTGTTCCACCGTCAGATCCTCCACTGATCCGGACACCATCGTGCCCCGCTTCTGGCTGTACGCCGAGCGGACGTGCACCGCAACGCCGTTGCGTCGGGCGTACTCGACGCAACGCAGCATGAGCACCTTCGCCCCACACGCCGCGGTCTCCAGCATCTCCTCGTAGGTGATGGTGTCGAGCTTGCAGGCATTAGCCACGATTCGCGGATCCGCTGAGTAGACGCCGTCGACGTCAGTGTAGATCTCGCACACATCGGCCTTGAGCGCCGCGGCCAGGGCCACTGCGGTCACATCGGAGCCGCCCCGACCCAAGGTCGTGACGTCCTTGGTGTCCTGCGCCACGCCCTGGAAACCCGCGACCAGTGCAACAGCACCCTGGTCCAGGGCTTCGCGCACCCGGCTGGGAGTCACGTCGATGATACGGGCCCTGCCGTGCGCTTTCGTGGTGATCACACCCGCCTGGGAACCGGTGAACGAACGAGCGTCGACGCCCTTCGCGTGCACCGCCATCGCGACGAGCGCGTTGGCGATCCGCTCGCCTGCGGTCAGCAGCATGTCCAGCTCACGCTCGTGTGGTTCCGCCGAGACCTGACCGGCCAGCTCAAGCAGCTCATCGGAAGTATCCCCCATGGCCGATACCACCACCACGACCTGGTTGCCCGCGTTGCGCGTCTCCACGACGCGGTCGGCAACCTTCTTGATCCGCTCCGCGCTCTCCACCGACGATCCACCGTACTTCTGGACGACGAGCGCCACGCCGAGCTCCTGTCTGCTCCCGCACCTACCAGGTATGGCTGGCACCCTACCGACGCCAGGCGGACGTTGACCCGCTCAACCGGCTACCCAGTCACTCAACGACCTCCTCGACGAC
>JBOHHD010000840.1:0-6264 GCA_050700515.1 Pseudonocardiaceae bacterium | reverse complement strand
CCTCACTTTCCGCGGCGATGACATCACCCGGACCCCCACCCCGCTGGGCGAGCTCGTCACGATCACACTGGAGAACCTGATCCCCGTCGACGGCCCCCTGCGTACCTTTAGCCTCCTGGTACCGGCGATCCGGCTGAACATGGGCGACCAGGTCTCCTTCGACACCCTGGGCATCGAGACGATCGACAGCTCTGCTGGCTTTGCGCCTCCGAGTCCGAGCTCGCTGCTGACCTACCGGTCACACCAGCTCCAGGGCGTCGCGGTGCTCGTCAATTTCTGATGACGCACCAGCGCATCAAGGCCGCATGAAGGACGCAGGGTGTCGGGTTGGGCCGCCCGGGCACTCTGCGTCTGCCAGCCTAAGATCGTTTTCTTGTGGGAGGGCCATGATGGACCGGAGCATGCGCACAGTCGACGACGTACTCAGGCTCTTGGACAGTCTGTTCGCGCCAGTGGCCGACCGATGGACGGCCGGTGCGGCCTCCTGGTGGGACCGTTTCTACGCGGATCGCTCCCAGCCCGTGCCGTTCTTCGTGGCCAAGCCGGACGAGAACCTGGTCTCCTACCTCGACCGCGGCCTGATCACCCCGGGCCGGGCCCTCGACCTCGGCTGCGGCGCCGGCCGCAACGCCGTCCACCTCGCCTCCGCAGGCTTCGACGTGGACGCCGTCGACCTCTCCCCGGCGGCCATCGCCTGGGCCCAGGACCGCGCCCGCCAGGCCGGTGCCGACGTCCACTTCCACTGCGGCGATGCCTTTGCCCGCACCGCGACCGAGCTGAGCGGACCCTACGACCTGATCTACGACTCCGGCTGCTTCCACCACCTGCCACCCCACCGACGCATCAGCTACCTGGCGTTGCTCGACCGCGCCCTGGCCACCGGCGGGCACCTCGGCCTCACCTGCTTCGCGGCCGGCGAGATGGGCTGCGAACTCCCCGACGCCGACTTCTACCACCACTCCCACCTGCATGGCGGCCTGGCTTACACGCCCGAGTCCCTGCGCTGGATCTTCTCCGACCTGACGCAGGTGGAACTACGCCGCATGCACGACCAGCCCCCCGAATCGCCCTGCTTCGGCGAACTCTTCCTCTGGACGGCCCTCTTCCGCCACGACACCCACCCATAAGGCCCGCAAGGCACCGATCGCCGTTCAGAATGCACTCCGCTGCCGCTGGCCCCACACTCTCGCGCGATTTGGTCGACCGGCCACCACGGCACCCGGCCGGCCGAATCCAGCGCCAGCGTGGCGGTCACCGCGCCGCAGACTTACCGGCTGGCCCTGACCGCGTGGGAGATCAGCTCGAGCACCGGTCGTGGTGGGGTCGGTAGTAGCGCGCTCAGTTCGCCGCCGCGGGATTCCAGCAGGCCAGCACCGATGTTGGAGAACGTCGAGACCATGTGGGACACCTGGTAGGGCGCAAGCCCGCTGGCGATCAGCGCTTCCCGTGCCTGGACCAGCGGCACCGGCTCGTACCGCACCGGGCGCCGGAGTGCCTCGGCGATGTCCTGCCCACCGAGGGCGGTCTCGCCCTCCAGTTCATAGGTGTGTCCGGCGTGGCGGCTGTGCTGCCCAGCGGCGAGATCGGCCTGCGTTTCCACCGCGACGCGGGTCGCGATGTCGGCGAGGTCTTCCCGGGCCACGACCGACACCCGACCACGGCCCAGGGGCGTGGCGAACACGCCGGTGACAGCGGCCGATTCGGCGGCGCTCATCGCCAGTCCCACCGATACCTCCGCGTACAGCCCGTTGCGCAGCACGGTGACCTCAAACGGGGCTTGGGCCAGCCGGGCTTCGGTCCACCGGTGCGGCAACGCGACGGTGAGCTGATCACCCGAACCGGCCAGGCTGGTATAGATCACCTGCCGGACTCCCGCCGCGGCAGCCGCGTCGACCACCGCACCGTGCCGGGCCAGCACCACGTCGTCCTCGGCAAAGCCGGCCGAGATGAACGCCAGCACCTCCACGCCGGCGAAACCGGCGGTGAGCGTGGTCGGGTCATCGAAGTCAATCCGGCGGGCGATCCCCGTGGCGGTGCGGGTACCCGCCACCACCTCCAGGTCGGCGATTGCGGTGAGTCGGTCGTAGATCAAACCACCGAGCGCGCCGGACACCCCAGTTACCAGAATCATGGAATACCTCTCACTGTGGTTCTGTTGGGTAACCACAGCGTCGTGACCTTAGGCCGCGATCGTAAGGAGGCATTCCTGTGTCTGTCGCGCACACCAGGATAACCCCGCAGATCAGCGCCACCGCGCCGGTCGGCCCCTGTGGCGAGGACGACTGCGGTATCCGGGATGTCCTGGACCGGATCGGCGACAAGTGGACTGT
Organism: Pseudonocardiaceae bacterium; assembly: GCA_050700515.1. Lineage (GTDB taxonomy): Bacteria > Actinomycetota > Actinomycetes > Mycobacteriales > Pseudonocardiaceae. The sequence continues at coordinate 3,934 of JBOHHD010000840.1, read as the reverse complement.
GCTGGTCATCGTGGAGCTGTCCAAGAGCGTTCGCCGTTTCCGCGAGCTGCAGCGGGCGATTCCGGGGATCTCGCAACGGATGCTCACCGTGACCACGCGTCGACTGTGCCGCGACGGTCTGATCGAGCGGACCGTCTACCCGACCATCCCACCGCAGGTGGAATACCGGCTCACCGATATGGGCCGCAGCCTCGCGACGACGGTGTTCGGCCTCGCCGACTGGGCTCGCGACCACCAGGACATGATCGCCGCGTCCCGACAGCGTTGGGATGCCGAGCATCTCAACGACGCCAACCAGTGAGGTCAGCCGGTCCGTCTGCGCAGTTGGCCAGATGTCCACGGGGTGATTCGGTACCGCGCATGGCTCTTGCCTCGGTCCTGGCGTTAGCTGGCCCGCGGGGTTGACTTGGTTAGCCAAGCCGCTCGGTGTATCGCTTCTGGAGTTCCTCGGTGCGCTCCTGCGGCCAGGGGCAGCGGATCTGCCCGTGGGTCGCGGCGAAGAACAGTTCGAGCTGCACGTGCCACGCGGCGAGCGCGGTCGCCCGGAATTCGGCTAGCGAGGCGGGCAGCGTCTGGGTCAGCTCGACTCGGGTGCCGAGTGTCGGATCGTGGATGATCTCCCAGCACACCTGCCCGACTGGTACGCCGTCGTGTAACCACTGGTACTCCAGCACGTGCGGTGCCTGGACTATGGTGACCGGGCCCGCCGCGACGTATCCGTTCGTCGCAGGCAGTGGAGGCTCCTCGTGCACGCGGGGCTCGGCCTCTTCGGTGAGCAGTGCCCACACCTCGTCGACCGGTTTCCAGACCAGGTCGCGGGCGAAGCGCACCCGGTAACCGTCCCCGGTTTCGTGGATGTCGCCCTCATCCAGCCCGAACTTCTGGATGTAGCGCTCCATCGGACCCAGCCAGTCCGTCGGCTGCGGGAAATTCTGTCCCGCCAGGTATGCCTGCAGCGTGTCGAGGCAGACGTCCCAGCCGGTCGCGTTGCGGCCTGCGGCCAGTCCGCCGACCCAGCCACCACCCAGCGTCTGGCTGAACAACAGCCGGCAGCCGGAGCCGTCCGGGACGAGCTCGAACCGCAGCACGTCGGTATCCCACCGGAAGGCATACACCTTCGGCGGATCGAACTCGAGGACCTCGCCTTCGCTGGTGACGTCCAGGGGGGCTGTGTCCGGGAAGGTGAAGCGCATCGTGGCGCCAGGCTTGAGCTCGGTGTCGGCGGTGTCCGGAAGGTCGGTTGGGGCCGGGAAGTCGACGGCAGCCGGGAACCAGTGCGCCATCTCGGCCGGATCGGTGATCGCTTTCCAGACCTTCGCCGGGGGATGGGCCAGCTGTCGTTCGAATCGCAGCACCGGCCTGCCGTCGATGGTCTGGAGTGCTGCCTGCGGCTCGTCCACTACCGAGTCCCTTCTTCATCATGGTCGTCGGGCATGGCGTCCAGGTGCCGTTCGAGCGCGTCGAGGCTGGCCTGCCACATCCGCCGGTACGGCGTGAGCCAGGCGTCGATCTCGGCGAGCGGCTGTGGCCGCAGCCGGTACCAGCGGCGCTGGGCGTCCTGCCGTACCTCGACCAGACCGGCGCCCCGGAGCACCTTCAGGTGCTTCGACACCGTCGGCTGGGTCAGGTCGAGCTGCGTGACCAGCTCACCCACCAGCCGTTCACCCGAGCGCAGCAGGTCGAGGATCTCCCTGCGGCGAGATTCCGCCACCACCTCGAATGTTGATGCCATATTGGCAATATAGACAAAGGAGCATCTACGGTGGCAAGAGGTATCCGGTAGCCGCTTGGTCGGCCGGTCCAGCGCAGGCCGAGCTTCAGCGGCACAGGGCTTGGGGGAGGCCGGCTGAAAGTCTCTTCGTAGCGCCTCGCTCATGCCGGAGTGAACGCCATCGAGCGCAAAAGCGGACGGCTGAGGTGGTCGTAGCCCTGAAAGACGAACCCCATCTCTTCACCCAGCGCCCGCACCAGATGTGGGTCCAGCCCGACCGCGGGCAACGTGACGAACACCGACCGCGGCGCGCGGAACTCACCCAGCACCCGACCGATCCGCCGGGACCGGCCGCCGTAGAAACGGCCGAAGAACAGCAGTGCCGCCGTGAAGAACAACGCCGCGACGCCACCGAAAAAAGCCGCGAGGAACGTGTCGTCGTCGGTGGGACCCAGCAGGACGGGCACGATGAGCACCGCGGCCAGCACCAATCCCACCGCCATGGAGGTCAGCACCCCGCCCGCCGGGTAGCCCCCTCGGTAGGCCTCCCGTTGCGCCATCTCCCGCAGACCACCCGGGGAATCGCGCGACAGCAGCATCGCGTGCCCGTCCGGGGCGCCGACAGCCCACGCCACGGCGAACCCGCAGCTCCGCGCGACGTCGGCCACGTGGGCCGGTGGTAGCCCGAGATCACCGGTGTGCACCCACAGCACTGCGTTGCGCGCGAGCTCGCGCCGCAGCCGCCGCTCCCGCTCGGCCACCGGACGGTGCACCTGCCGGGCTGCCCACCACCAGGAGACCCGACCGGCCAGCGGGACCAGCAGTGGAGCCAAGAATAACGCGGCGAGGTTAATGGCGTACAGGACCACTCCCGGGAGGCTGTCGATAGAAGCACAGCAACCGACGCACCGGTGGCCCCTCATGATAGCCGTGGTGGCGGGCGACCGCCCGCGCATCGGCCTCACTCAGCGACCAGTACCAGGGAGCGAAGTACACCGCCGACCGGCCGTCGAACTGCGCACCGAACAGCCGCTGCTGCTCCTCGCGGGGTTTGAACCGATTTCGGCCCACGATCAGGAGCACCGCGAGCACCAGGGCAACACCGAGGAACGCGCCAACGGCGCCGAAGACGTACGGCCTGGCGCCGGACTGGGCCAGGATCGCGGCGAACGGCGCGCTCACGACGCCTCGCTCAGCGGGGAGACGGCCTGGAAGCGGATACTGCGGGCGGTGGCCACGGCCTGCTCGGCCACGGCCGGCCACGCCTGCTCGCTGCCGGTGCTGACCTCGAGAACCACCAGGTGCCGACCGGTCGGTGCCGGGATCAGGAACTGGGCCCGGTGGACAGGCACCACCAGCTCGGCGTCCCGCCCACTGCGCTCCGGCGGGATGCGGAACTCACCGAGGAACACCGTCGCCACGGCCGGGCCGACGGGCAGCTGGATCACCTGGCTCTCCGCATCGGGGGAACGCCGCCGCACCAACTCGTGCAACGCCCTGGCCGCAGACGACCGATCCTCGGCGCTGAGCGCAGACCGGGTAGCGCGCAGCTCCTGCACCGTCAGCACCATCGCTGCCGTGGCCGGGTCACCGGAGCTGGTAACGGCGAAGCTGCCCAACAGCCGGACATTGAGGCCACCCACCCGCTCGCCGACCGCCAGGACCGCGTCGGTGAGCTCGTCGACCGGCATGCCGACTGCCCCGCTCATCCGCTGGGCCAGCTCGCGGGCGCCGCGGCTGCGCCGTTCCTGGTCGGCGTCCAACGGCAGCGGGACAAAGCCGGCCGGGGGGCGCAATCGCAGCGCCGGGAAGGGCATCTCAGCCACCTTCCCGAGCTTCGACGTCCTTGCGGTGACCCTGTTCGATGGCATTCCAGAACGGCACGGCCAGCCCGGCGCCGGGGATGATTGCGTTCGCTCCGTACAGTCCCGCCTGGACCGGGTTCTTCGGCACCCAGTAGTCACCCAGGTCACCCCAGAATGTTGGTATTCTTCCGTCGCTCCCGATCTCGACACCGGCTTGGGCGGCCAGACCGGCGGCGTCGAAGAGCGAGCCCAAGGGACCGGGAATGGCCCCTATGGCACCGGAAGCAAGGCCGTAGACGTCGGCGGCAATGGTGAAGTCATGGACGTCCGCGCCGGCCTCCCTCGCGAGTAGGTGTCCGCCGAGCGCGAGCCCCTGCAAGCCGATGCCGACGACGTTGAACGCGGTGTCGAGACCCAG
>JBOHHD010000839.1:0-3863 GCA_050700515.1 Pseudonocardiaceae bacterium | reverse complement strand
GGCCAACGCAGCGGGCCGGGACACCGGGGTGATCGGCAGCAGGGTACGGCGATCCACCGGCTGATGAGCAGGTACTGCACGGCCGGCCAGCACGTCGCGCAGCCGCCCGCCCAGCTCCGGATAGGTGTCGAAGCCCAGCACCGCATCGGCCTCGGGCAGATTCTGCGCCAGCTCCGTGCCGTATCGCTCGGCGAGGCAGCCCACCGCCACCACCTTGGCGCCGGTGTCGGCGGCGGCCAGCACGGTGTCGATGGAGTCCTTCTTGGCGGCCGCGACGAAACCGCAGGTGTTCACCACCACGACGTCCGCATCGGCACCGTCGGCGTCGACCAGTTCCCAACCGTCAGCGCTCAGCCGGCCCGCCAGCTCCTCGGAGTCGACCTCGTTGCGGGCACAGCCCAGGGTGAGCAGTGCGGCACGCAGTGAACGGGGAGGGGAGGGCATGAGGCTCAGGGTAACCGGCCCCGAACTGCCGAAAGCGGAAGCCAGTAGTGGAGCAGCCTGCTCGGTGAGCTGACGGACGGCGGTGCGCCGCCGAGAGGGGGTTGGTCGATGGACGGGTCCTAACGATGTGGTGTTGAACAACGGTTCCGGGCCAGCGCTCCCGAGTCAGGGCTCGACCGCTGGTCCTGGCGATGTGGCACGATCTGGCAGGTGACCAGCAGATCCGCCGCGGCGCAGCACCTGCGCGACCTCGCGCGGTTGCGCCGCGTTCACGACCGGATCGACCGGGAGTACGCGCAGCCGCTGGACATCGAGGCGCTCGCCCGCGGCGTGAACATGTCGGCCGGGCACCTCAGCCGCCAGTTCCGGCTCGCCTACGGCGAGTCGCCGTATGCCTATCTGATGACGCGGCGCATCGAGCGCGCGATGGCGCTGCTGCATCGTGGCGACCTCAGCGTCACCGAGGTCTGTTTCGCGGTCGGCTGCGCGTCGCTGGGCACCTTCAGCACGCGCTTCACCGAGCTGGTCGGGGTGCCGCCCAGCGTCTACCGGCGCCAGGCGGCACGCCCGAGGGCGGGGATGCCGCCGTGTGTGGCGAAACAGGTGACCAGACCGATCAGAAATCGAGAAGCACCGGCCCCCGAGCCGCACCTAGCGTGACCGCCATGGACATCACCATCTACCAGACCTTCCTCCCGCACGACGATCCGGACGCCTGCGTGGCCTTCTACCGCGACACCCTCGGCTTCGAGGTCCGCAACGACGTCGAGCACGAGGGGATGCACTGGATCACGGTCGGCCCCGTCGACCAGCCCGGTACGTCCATCGTCCTGCATCCGCCGGCCGCCGACCCCGGCATCACCGACGACGAGCGCCGTACCATCGCCGAGATGATGGCCAAGGGCACCTACGCCGGCATCAACCTGGCCACCAAGGACCTCGACGGTACCTTCGAGCGGCTCCAGGCCGGCGACGCCGAGGTCGTCCAGGAGCCGACCGACCAACCGTGGGGCGTTCGCGACTGTGCCTTCCGCGATCCTGCGGGCAACCTGATCCGCATCTTCGAGGTGCGCTGAGCCGTCCGGCGATCCCAGCCATGACCCGCACAGACGGCACCGCCCCGCCTCAACAGATGGAGACACGATGAGCATGGCCACGAGGACGGACACGCACTCGCCTGGGCTGCACGTTGCCGATAGTCACGATCTGATCCGCGTGCACGGCGCGCGCGTGAACAACCTCTCCGACGTCAGCGTCGAGCTCCCGAAGCGGCGGCTGACGGTGTTCACCGGCGTTTCCGGCTCGGGCAAGAGCTCGCTGGTGTTCGGCACGATCGCCGCGGAGTCGCAGCGGCTGATCAACGAGACCTACAGCGCCTTCGTGCAGGGCTTCATGCCGACGCTGGCCCGGCCCGAAGTCGACGTCCTCGATGGGCTGACCACCGCGATCATCGTCGACCAGCAGCGGATGGGTGCCGACCCGCGTTCCACGGTCGGTACCGCCACCGACGCCAACGCGATGCTGCGGATCCTGTTCAGTCGGCTCGGCAAGCCGCACATCGGCTCGCCCCAGGCGTTCTCCTTCAACGTCGCCTCGATCAGTGGAGCGGGTGCGGTCACCCTGGAGCGCGCCGGACGGACCGTGAAGGAGCGGCGCGATTTCAGCATCACCGGCGGCATGTGCCCGCGCTGCGAAGGTCGGGGTTCGGTCTCCGATATCGATCTCACCCAGCTCTACGACGACTCCAAGTCGCTGGCGGAGGGCGCATTCACCATCCCCGGCTGGAAGTCGGACAGCTTCTGGACGGTGCGGGTCTACGCCGAGTCGGGCTTTGTCGACCCGAACAAGCCGATCCGCAAGTACACCAAAAGGGAGCTCCAGGACTTCCTCTACAAGGAACCGGTCAAGGTGAAGGTCGACGGCGTCAACCTCACCTACGAGGGCTTGATCCCCAAGATCCAGAAGTCGTTCCTGTCCAAGGACGTCGAGGCACTGCAGCCGCACATCCGCGCCTTCGTGGAACGGGCGGTGACGTTCACCGCCTGCCCCGACTGCGCCGGCACCCGCCTGTCCGAGGCAGCTCGGTCGTCGAAGGTCCAGGGGATCAACATCGCTGATGCGTGCGCGATGCAGATCAGTGACCTGGCCGAATGGGTCCGCGGCATCAACAAGCCGTCGGTGGCGCCGCTGCTTGCCACGTTGCGAAACACCCTCGACTCGTTCGTGGAGATCGGACTGGGCTACCTCTCCCTCGACCGACCGTCGGGCACGCTCTCGGGTGGCGAGGCGCAGCGCACCAAGATGATCCGCCACCTCGGGTCCTCGCTCACCGACATCACTTACGTCTTCGACGAGCCCACCACGGGCCTGCACCCCCATGACATCGCGCGGATGAACGAGCTGCTGCTGCGGCTGCGGGACAAGGGCAACACGGTGCTCGTCGTGGAGCACGAGCCGGAGACGATCGCGATCGCCGACCACGTCGTCGACCTCGGCCCCGGCGCCGGCACCGCGGGCGGCACCGTCTGCTTCGAGGGCACCGTCGAAGGGCTGCGGACCAGCGGCACCCTCACCGGCCGCCACCTCGACGACCGGACCTCCTTCAAGGAGACGGTGCGCACACCCACCGCCACGCTGGAGATCCGCGGCGCCAGCTCCCACAACCTGTGCGACGTCGACGTCGACATCCCGCTCGGGGTGCTGGTCGTCGTCACCGGCGTCGCCGGCTCCGGCAAGAGCTCGCTTCTGCACGGGTCGATCCCGGCGTCGGCGGGTGTGGTGTCGGTGGACCAGGCGCCGATCCGCGGGTCGCGGCGGAGCAATCCGGCGACCTACACCGGGCTGCTCGACCCGATCCGCAAGGCATTCGCGAAGGCCAATGGGGTGAAGCCGGCGCTGTTCAGCGCCAACTCCGAGGGCGCCTGCCCCACCTGCAACGGCGCCGGGGTCATCTACACCGACCTGGCGATGATGGCCGGTGTCGCCACCACCTGCGAGGAGTGCGAGGGCAAGCGGTTCCAGGCCTCGGTGCTGGACCACCACCTCGGCGGCCGCGACATCAGCGAGGTGCTCGCGATGTCGGTGACCGAGGCCCGGGAGTTCTTCGGCACCGGCCAGGCGCGCACGCCGGCCGCGCACGCCATTCTCGGCCGGCTCGCCGATGTCGGGCTCGGCTACCTGCGCCTGGGCCAGCCGCTCACCACGCTGTCCGGAGGCGAGCGGCAGCGGCTCAAGCTGGCCACCCGCATGGCCGAGAGAAGCGGGGTCTACGTCCTCGACGAGCCGACCACCGGCCTGCACCTCGCCGACGTCGAGCAGCTACTCGGCCTGCTCGACCGGCTCGTCGACTCCGGCACGTCGGTCATTGTCATCGAGCACCACCAGGTGGTCATGGCCCACGCCGACTGGATTATCGACCT
>JBOHHD010000838.1:0-9384 GCA_050700515.1 Pseudonocardiaceae bacterium | reverse complement strand
TCATTACACTGCATATGCCAGACTCGTCCTGCACAGTCGACCTGAACGTTGACAGAGCCATCCTGTACGACTAAACCTCTCGCTCATTATCCAAGGGAAGCCCCTCATGTCCAAGACCATGTGGTGTGCCGGCTCGATACTCCTTGCCGTCAGCCTTGCCCTGACAGCCTGCGCAACGAATAGCGCAGCCATAGACCAATCCACCACTACGAGGACAGCGCCGGACATTTTCAGCCGGGCGGGCGGTGTCAACGTCGGCGTGGTCACTGATGCGCCCGGATTTGAGGAGCTGGAACCGGGCGCCAACATTCGCGAAGGTTTCGATGTGGACCTGTACCGTTGGCTCGGCAACCAGGTTCCTCCCACTTTTACCCCGATCCCCGTCGACCTGACCATCGATGAGCGGGTAAACGCGTTACGGGACGGCCGGGTGCAGCTTGTGGTCGCGACCTTCTCCATCACCGATGAGCGTCGGGAGTCGATAGGTTTCGCGGGTCCTTACATGCTCACTCATCAAGGGGTGATGGTTCGAACGGGGGACACTCGCATACAGAGCGCCAATGATCTTACCGGGATGACGGTGTGCACGCTGTCCGGTAGCACTTCCTTGAGCCAACTTAATGAAGGTGTACTGAAAAATCAAATCCTACTCACTGTCGAGAAATCGTACAACCAATGTGTTGAGCGACTGCTCGGTGGGCAGGTTGACGCGATATCGACCGATCAAATAGTACTGGACGGCCTCGCCGCCGCCGACCCGACGCGCCTGTCTGTCGTGGACGGTTTTACGTTCGGGGCGGAGGAGCGCTATGGGATCGGGTTACCCCATGGCGATGCGGCGGCCTGCGAGGTAATGACCGCGAAGATAAGGGATTTTCTTATCAGTGGTAGTTGGGATCAGTTCTTCGACAAGCACTTTCCCGGTGTGGATCATGCGAGTTACAAACCCGACCCCTACAACCTTGACTCCTGCGTGTGACGACCCCTCAGCTGGTCATCTGCGCTGCGACCAGGAACAACCGCCGGCGAAACCGGATGACGTCGACCCCGAGTGTGGCCGCTGAGTCATCCCCCTTCAGCGGCCGCCATCCGGGACTCAGGAGAAGGACCCTCCCCTGGCCGACGGGAGAGTGCGCAGTGGCCAGCTCCCGGCGTCGGCCTGCACCCGGGCCGCGCGCTGACGAAGTTGGTCGGCCTCGGTGGGGTCCTCGGCCTGACCCGCCAGGCGCTCCAGGTAGCCGGCGAAGCTTTGTTGCTGGGTACGGTGCCAGTCGATCTGGCGAGCGTGCAGGTCGCCGAGCGGGACGGTGCCGACCTGGTCGGGGTAGTTGCGGGCCAGCCGCCACGCCAGACGCGCGGTGGCCAGCCCGTCCCCGGCGGAGCTGTGCGCGTCCTCCAGCCGTACCCGATAGTGGGCGCACAACGCGGCCAGGGTGCGCTTGCCCTTGCGGTATCGGTCGACGTGATGGTCGATGCAGAGTGGATCGACCACCGGGCCGGCCAGTACCAGGTCGCGTTGATGGTGCCGGCGCAGTTCGGCGTGCAGCAGGGACAGGTCGAAGGAGGCGTTGAACGCGCACAGCGGTGTGGTGGCACACCACGCGGCGGCCAGCGCGTCGGCGATCTCGGCGATCACGGTGGCGGCGGCGTGCCCGTGCCGGCGGGCGTGGTCGGTGCTGATGCCGTGGACCTCGGTGGCCTCCGGCGGAATCTCGACCCCGGGATCGGCCAGCCAGGTGTGGGTACTGGGGGACCGGCCGGGAAGGATGGAGATCACCGTCGCGGTCACCACCCGATCGGTAGCCGGGTCGGTTCCGGTTGTCTCCAGGTCGAACGCCAGCAGCGGTCCGTCTGCCCACGATGCGGTAGTAAGAGAAGCCATGGGCGCAACCTAGCCAACGCAGTAGCGGCCGGTGCACCGCCGGCATCCTTGCCAAGCAAGATGTCACATAAGAAATATGCGACAGATACTGTCGGATGCGTCAGACGAGCCGTACAGTTCCTGGTATGTCCGACTTGCTCACCACCACCCAGGCCGCGGAAGTGCTCGGAGTGTCCGGTCGCACTCTGGCCCGTTACGTCGAGCGAGGTTGGTTACAGCCGACCGTGGTGCTGCCCTCGGGGCATTTCCGCTGGGACGTACAGGAGATCCGCCGCCAGCTCGAAGAACACCGAGGCCGCGACCCTCGGTAGATCGAGCGATCAGCTGTTGCGGCCAGCAAATCGGGTGCTCCGGCTCGCGCCTGGTGGAAGGATGCTCGGATGCTGATCCGACGTGAACAGCCTGGTGATGTCGAGGTCGTTCAAGGCATCGTCGCGGCAGCCTTCGCCTGTCCCGAGAGCACCGACCAGGTCCCGGTGGAGGTCACGCTGCTCGCTGAGCTTCGGGCCGATGACGGGTGGTTGCCCGCATTCTCGCTGGTCGCCGAGTCGGGAGTCGGCGAGTCGCCGCGTGGTGAGCTGGTCGGGCATGTGGTGTGCACCCGAGGGACTGTCGACGGCAGCCCGGCGCTGGGGCTCGGGCCGCTCGCCGTGCGGCCCGACTGGCAGGGATGCGGGGTCGGCAAGGCCCTGGTGCACACGGTGCTCGGCGCGGCTGACGCGCTGGGTGAGCCATTGGTCGCCTTGCTCGGGGAGCCTGATTATTACGGCCGCTACGGATTCCAAGCAGCCTCGGCGTTCGGCATCGAACCACCCGATCCCCGATGGGGCACGTACTTCCAGGTTCGCGCGCTCTCCGCGTACCAACCCTGTACCGGCACGTTCGCCTACGCGAAACCGTTCAACCGGCTCTGACACCGCGCTCCCCCCAGTGGCCAGGCGATGCGGGCGGTACCTGGTTCTGCGGCCGCGCTCCCCCGTCACCGCCGATGTTTCGCGGGGCCTAACACAGGCTGGATCTCGTCGATGACCATCGGCGGCGGCAGGTCGACGAAGTATCCGGCCGCAGGGTGCCCGCGCCCTCCAGCAAAGGGCGTGGACTCTCCTAGGTGAGTCATGACGACTAATACATGACAACCCTGAGTTTCGGATAGCGCTCACCAAGGATCTCGCCGCTTTTGTGGCCGCCTTCGATACCGGTGACTCAAGCGCTGTCGAGCAGCTCTACGAGCACCTCGGAGTGCTCGTTTTCGGGGCACCGCTACCGATGTGATGTTGCCCGGCGCGGTCGGGACGGGCTCTGGCGATACATCATTGACAATCCGTACGGCACCGCGTGACCAACACCAGGACAGGAGCAGCTTGAGGTCACCGAAACTCGTACCAGCGGTACCGGTGGGTCTTGCGAGTGCTGCCCGCTTTCTACCGGCGGGCGTGGGAGGAGGAGATGGTCGCCACCTTCCTGGAGAGCGCGCACGCTGAATATCCCGATCTCGTGGAAGCGGTGGAAGCGGACGACGCCGGCCTGAGGCACAATCGGTCGGAGATGGCCGGCGTCGCCGAGCCGGCGTAGGCGCTGGAGGCGTGGACGCTGAGGCCGACCGGCCGCCGGGAGCTGAACGGGGGAAATCTGCTCAACCGACGGCCGGCCGGGGTCGTCGGACCCTGTCCCTACGGGCCGGGTCATACATCCGTGGTACCCCGATCACGCATGGGGTACACAACGATTCGGAGAGTTACTCTCGAAGTTCTCCGGCCGGCGGCGACCCTGTTCTCTGGCTATGGCGCAGGGTGTTGCAGTTTCCGTCCTGTGGTGCGGGTGGAGCGGTTGCCGCCGACTCCGGCGTAACGCTGACGCCGGGTTGACCGTCGACAACTGGGACGACAGCGCCGCGGTGCGGCGATTCGAGAAACTCGGCGGGCGGTTCATCCGGGGCCGTGCCGCGCTCGTCGGACCCCGGGGGGTCCGGGTGGGGGACACAGTGCTCGCGGCGTCGGTGGGGGTGGTGCTGGCCACCGGGACCGTTCCGGTCCGCCCGCCGATTCCCGGGCTCGCGGCGGCCGGGTAGCGGCCCGAACGCCGGTGGCACGCCCGGCGTGCCGACTGCGGCTGCCACCGGGCCCGCCACGTCCAGAGCGCTGAGCGACCAGCGGAGTGGGATCGGCGCGGGTACCACCAGGCGGCGTTCGTCCGCGGCCTTGCGCCACTGCCCGTATACCGCCTGAGCCAGCAGCGCGGCCAGGGCGTCATTGCGCTCCGTCACCGGGAAGCGGTAAACCCACCACGTCCCGGCGGCAGCACCACCCACCAGGATCAGACCCGCGACGAAGGGCCACCGGTCGCGGGCACGCCTGCTCAGGGCCGGTGATTCTGGACCGGTGATTCTGACGGTCCACTACCGCCTGGTGACGTTCCGCCGCCCCCCGCGCTCCCGCCACCCCGCGTTCCCGTCGCCGAGTTCGAGGGGGCTGATGAACTCGGCGCAGGTCGCGGTCTGCTGGACAGCCGTTACGTTTGTGGTGAGCCGGGGGTTCACCCACCTCAGCTCGGTGACGCGGGCGAAGCCGGTGTCGGCTGCGTAGACGGTGAGTCCCCGTACTCCAGGGCCGGGGCCCTACCGGTCACCAGATCCGGACTCGTTGGTCGATGGGGCGGAACAGTTTGTCGGTTTCTTTCACGTCGAAGGCCGCGTAGTACTCCGGGAGGTTGCTGACGACTCCGTTGGTGCGGAATTCCACCGGACTGTGCGGGTCGTCCAGCAATCGCGAGCGCAGTTTCTCGTCCCGGACCTTGGCGCGCCAGACCTGGGCCCACCCCAGGAAGAAGCGCTGCTCGCCGGTGAAACCGTCCAGCACGGGCGCGGGGCGGTCACCGAGGGAGAGGCGGTAGGAGCGCAGTGCCACCGTGACTCCGGACAGGTCGGCGATGTTCTCGCCGAGGGTGAGTTCGCCGTTGACGAATTGGCCGGGCAGCGGTTCGTAGACCGCGTACTGCGTGGTCAGTGCGGCGGTCCGTTGAGTGAATCGTTCGGCATCCTCCTCCGTCCACCAGTCCCGCAGATTGCCGGTCCCGTCGAACTTACGGCCCTGGTCGTCGAACGCGTGGCTGATCTCGTGGCCGATCACCGCGCCGATGGCGCCGTAGTTGACCGCATCGTCGGCATGTGCATCGAAGAACGGTGGTTGCAGGATCGCCGCCGGGAACACGATTTCGTTGAGCAAGGGATTGTAGTAGGCGTTGACCGTCTGCGGGGTCAGGAACCATTCGTCGCGGTCCACCGGTTTGCCCAGCTTGTCGAGCTGACGTTGGTATTCCAGCCGGGCCGAACGCAGCGCATTACCCACCAGGTCGTCGGGTTCGACCACCAGGGCAGAATAATCCCGCCACTTGTTCGGGTAACCGACCTTCACGGCCAGCTTGCTGAGTTTGTCCCTGGCTTCGGCCTTGGTCTCCTCGCTCATCCAGTCCAGGCCGTCGATGGACGTTCTGAAAGCGTCGATCAGCTTGCTGACCAGCTCGTCGGTCCGTTGTTCGGCATCGGGGGGGAAGTGCCGCGCCACATATCGCTCACCGAGCAGATCACCCATCGCCCCGCCGGTGGCCCGGACGGCACGCTTCCAGCGTGGGCGGATGTCCTGTTGCCCACCGAGGGCGCGGCCGTGAAAGTCGAAATGCGCCGTGACGAACTGGTCGCTGAGCAGGGGGGCGAAGTCATTGATGATCCTGAACTTCAGGTAGGCCTTCCACTCGTCGAGGGGTACCTCGGTCACCGCGGTGCCGAGCGTGGTGAAGAAGCTCGGCTCGGAGATGAGCAGGTGGGGGGGCGTCTGCATGCCCGCGGCGGCGAAGTATGCGGCCCAGTCCAGCCCCGGCGTCTCGGCGAGGGCGCCGGTGACGGTGTATTTGTTGTAGGTCGCCATCACGTCTCGGCGCTGCGCGTTTGTCCACTGGGCCTGGGCGAGGCGGTTCTCCATGGCGAGTATGCGGCCGGCCGCGACGTCTGGCTCCGGCACGCCCGCCAGCTCCAGGATGCGGACGGTGTAGGCCCGGAACTTCTCGCGGATCGTCGTGAACTCCGGGTCCGCGCTGAGGTAATAGTCCCGATCGGGGAGGGTGAGCCCACTCTGCTCGACCACGGGCAGGTAGGCCGAGGCGTTCTTGGCGTCCTGGCCCACGGTCAGCGCGATGGGACTGGAGAAGATCGCTGCACTCTCGCCGAAGTACCGGACGACGTCAGCGGGGCCGGTGAGTGCGTCGACGCGGGCCAGCGGGGCGGCCAGTGGGGTCGCGCCGAGCTGCTCGATCCGCGCGGTGTCCATGAAGCTGGTGTAGTAGTCACCGATCTGCTGGTCCGCCGAACCCGGCGGGCCCTGGCGGGCCACGCTGTCATCGATGATCGCCCGCAGGTCCATCTCGGATTTCTCGGCGAGGATGTCGAACGCGCCGTACCCGGAGCGGTCCGCCGGCATCTCGGTGTTGCGCAGCCACTCGCCGTTGGCGAATTGGAAGAGATCGTCCTGCGCCCGCACTCCGCGGTCATAGCCGTCCAGCAGCAGCCCCGAGCCGAGCGGCAGTGGTGGGCTTGGGCTCTGGGGCGCGCTCTGGCAGGCCCCCACGGCCCACATCAGCGTCACGAGCATCACGACCAGCAGCCGAGACCGGTTCACTGCACACCCCCACTCATGGCACCCCCCTCAGGACGCCTCACAACGGATCCACGTCGACGATAGGGCCAAGCGGAGAAGTAGACGGAAGGTGTCGGCCCAATTACCCCCGGTAGGGTCCCCGATCCGGCGTGCCTTAGCAGGTCAGCCTCTTCACCACGAACGGAGGGAGGCCCGGAGGCAGCAGTGGGTCCTGGCCAATCCACTGTGGACATTTCCATGATCCGGATTGTGTTGCGGCTTGTGTCCTTCCCGTGACAGTCTGATGACCGGATGGGCACAAGGGGTGGTCGACTGGGGCAGCGGATATCAAGAGGTCGTCATGTCCGGTGAGCGCAGGCCCAGGTCATTCGGTGAGGCGCTGCGGGCCGCCAGGGGATCGCGGATGACGCTACGTGAGCTGGCTCGGCATACTCACTACAGCCACGGTTATCTGTCCAAAGTGGAACGCGGGATCAAGCCGGTCACCGAGGATCTGGCCCGCCGCTGCGACGAGGCGCTCGGGATGGACGGCGTGCTGGACGAGGCCGCCAGTGCCGCCCTCGCGGAGCCTGCGGCGTTCCTCATCGACGTGCCCCGCCCGGTGCAGCTGCCCGCCGGGCCCGCCACCGTGCTCGGCCGCACGCCCGAGCTGCGACGGATGCGTGAACTGCTCATCGAGCGCGGCGCCCCCGCGGGCGCACCGCCGCTGGTCGTCCTGCACGGCGTCGCCGGGGTCGGCAAGACGGCGCTGGCGCTGCGCTGGGCGCACCAGAACCAGACCCGGTTCGCCGATGGCGTGCTCTTCGCCGACCTGCACGGCCATGACCTCCGCGGCGAGCACGCCGACCCGGCCGACGTGCTCGCGGGTTTCCTCTACGCCCTCGGCATCCCGCCGGACCGCGTACCCGGGCCGCTGGAGCACCGCGAATCCCTGTTCCGGTCCGTACTGGCGGATCAGCGCGTGTTGGTGCTGCTCGACGACGCATACGACGCCGACCAGGTCCGGCCGCTGTTACCCGGCTCGGCGCACTGTCCGGTTCTGCTCACCAGCAGGCTGCGGCTGTGGCGACTCGCCATCGACGCCGGTGCCGTGCACCTGGCCCTGGGGCCGCTCGCGCCTGCTGAGTCCGCCGCGCTCATCGCGTCGGTCATCGGCCGTCACCGGGCTGCGCGGGAGCCCGAGGCGGTGGCTGCGGTGGCCGCCCGCTGCGCCCAGCTACCGCTGAACGTGCGGGTCGCGGCTGAGCAGATCGCGGCGTGCCCGGACGTGCCCGTGGCCGAACTGCTCGACGGCCTCGGGCTGCTGGACGGCTCTGTCGATCCGGCACCACTACCCGTCGGTGGTTCCCTGCAAGAGTCACCGCGGTCACCATCGGCTCCCCCGGAATTCACTGCTAGTTGTAGAGGGGAGGAGACCGGTTCGCCGGTGACGACATCCGAGAGAAACCGGGGTAAGGATGAGGGCAACAGCCAGCCATCCGGACGCCATGGCGCCCGAGACCGCGGAGTCAACGGAGTTGGAGGAGGCGGAGATGACGCTCAGCCACCGGCAGACCGAGATCGTGTCACTGGTAGCGGACGGGCTGTCCAGCAAGGAGATCGCCCGCAAGTTGGTGATCTCGCCGAAAACGGTCGAGTCGCATCTGCAGCGGCTGTTCGACCGATACCGGGTACGTACCCGCGCCGCGCTGGTCGCCAGGTGGGTGGCGGCTCAGACCGGAGGGACTGAACGGTTCGTGCTGAACAGGTAGTTGCGGTGATCGGCAGTGATCGTGTCCGTGGGTACCCAGTGGCCGCAGCGCCATACGTACATCTCGTAGCCGAAACCGCTGAGCCAATCCACCAGGTGCGCCGAGCAGTGTCCGAATCGGGCCAGGTGCCGGTTCTCGATTTCCAGCAGCAGCCGGGGGTGGTCGCGCCCGATCAGTCCGGCGCCGCCGCGCAGCACGTCCGGCTCGGCACCCTCCACGTCGACCTTGATGAAGGCGACCCGGCCCAGACCCAGCCGCTCGGCGAACCCGTCGAGCTGTTCGGTGGGCACGCAGACCTGCATGTGGTCGGCGAACTCGGTGTTGGACCCGAGACCGCGCGCGCCCGCGGTGAGGAAGGAGCGTCCGGTGACGAATCGGCCGTGCCGCAGCGGCACGCTCATGGTGCACGTGCCCTCGGTCGAACCGAACGCCAGCGCGTGCCGCCGCACATTCGGGCCGCGCCGCAGGGCGAGCAGCGCGGCGGGCACGGGGTGGGCGAAGCGCAGCGGCTCGACGCTGTGCACCATGCCACCCGGACCGACCAGTCGGGCCAGCTCACCGGTGTAGAGCCCGACGCCCGCGCCGATGTCGAGGCAGAGGTCGCCGGGGCGCACCAGGGAGCGCAGGCCGAGGACCTCGCTCTCCACCCAGGGTGTCACCTGGGCGAGCACGCGCAGACCCCAGCGAACCGCGCCGGCACGGCGAACCGGGTGAGGGTCGGTGGGCGATCGCGACGACGTGGCGGAGGTGAGCGCCGGGGTGTCCGCGAGCACGGGGGTGTCCGTCCTGACCAGGGTCATAGGGGTCTCCGGGGAGTTGGTGGCATCCCGATGCTAAGTCGGGGCCAGCGCCGCGGTCGTCCCTCCGAGGCGTCGTCGTCCGCTGGCTCGGGCGGGGGTTCTCTCCGGGTCCGGTGGCTCTCTCGAGGGAGGGGCAGATGGCTCCGGGGAGGGACAGCGGACCGGGAGCGGTGCGGGTGAGCGCCAGGCGAATCGGCACCGCCGGGGCGGCCGGCGGGCTGGTGGCTGTGGCGACGTGGTCGCTCGCTGACGCCCTGACGGGGTGGCCGTGGCCGGTTCGGGGGGTGGCCGCGCTGGGGCTGGGT
>JBOHHD010000837.1:0-5177 GCA_050700515.1 Pseudonocardiaceae bacterium | reverse complement strand
AGCTTCACGAAAAAGTGAGTCGGGAGACTGTTGCTGATATCTTCGTGCGAATCAATTCCGAAGGTGTCAATCTGGAGGCGTCCGACTTCATTCTTACCTGGATGAGCGTTTTCTGGGAGGAGGGAAGAGCGGAGCTTGAGGAGTTCGCCCGCAACTCTCGTTTCACTCCGCAAGGAATCTCTCAGATCATCTCAGAACGCGTGACCTGGACGCCATACAACCCCTTCATGTCCGTCGACTCACGCCAAACTCTCCGTGTCGTGGTAGCGGTGGGCCTTCGTCGCGGTCGGTTGCAGGATGCATACAACGCGTTGCGTGGACGTAATCCGCGCACTCGGCTCACCGATCCCTTGCTGCGGGAAAAAGAGCTTAAACGCCTCAAGGAAGGACAATCGCATGTCTTGAAACCCGTTCATTGGGATGAGTTCCTCAAGGTACTTGAGCGGGCCGGCTTCCGATCCAAGGACATGATTACGTCTCAAAACACGGTGCTGTACACCTACGCGCTGTGGTTGATCGGTCGGGTCAGACATGCGGTGCCGATTGATAAACTACGTGAGCTCATGGCCAGATGGTTCTTCATGTCCCAGATCACAGGTCGGTACACTAACAGTCCTGAGACTCGAATCCAAGAGGACATCTCTCGGTTCGAATCGCTTTCCGGACGGTCGGCCAGTGGGTTCGTCGAAGCGATGAATAACCAGATCGATGCCGCCGTGCCTCCGGACTGGTGGTCGGTCACATTGCCGGAGAACCTCTACACATCGTCGGTGACCGCACCTGCATACGTTGCTTATGTCGCTGCGTTGAACGTGCTGGATGCGGATGTACTGTTGTCAACGATGAAAGTAAAAGACTGGCTGAGTCCGAATCGTCGGCCTGTTAAAGGTATCGAGAAGCATCACCTATTTCCGAAGGATTATCTGAAGTCCAAGCTTGGCGTCGCGGTGGCCAGTAAAATTAATCAAGTGGCCAACTATGCACTCGTGGAGTGGTCCGATAACATCGACATATCGAACAAGGCGCCTTACGAGTACTGGCCGCAACAGATCGATGAAAAACAGATCCATCAGGTTCGGCGTACCAGGCAAGAGGAGTGGCATGCGCTGCCGGCCGACTGGATCAGGATGAGCTACGAGGATTTTCTGAGAGAGCGTCGTCGCCTCATGGCACGCGTGACACACGAGGGATTTAAACGACTGACCGACCCGAACTACGAGCCAGATCTGACCTTGCCGCCGGTAGAGCCACCGGTTGCGGAGCGGGTATTGCCGACCCTGGAATTACTGGTCGCGGAAGGCTGGCTGCCGGAGGGTACGACGCTGACTCCGCAAGGTGACGAGGACGGTAACCACGCGGAGATCGTTGGCGACGGCCATATTCAGCTGGGGGAGCACATCTGGGACAGCGTGGATCGGGCAGCGCGCGAAGACGGCGCTGATATCGACAGCGGATGGGACTACTGGGCGGCGCACCTGAACGGCGAAGTCATCCTGCTTGCAGACCTGCGGCAGCGCGCTGCGACTGCCGGGACAGTAGCCCATGGCTAATAAGGTGACGCAGCCACTGACGTCGAAGCTCAGCTGTTAGAAACTTTCTAGGCCGTCTCCAACTCCACGGAAAGGTCGAAATCTGCTTGGGTTCGTTCTGGTTGGTTGGGCGGTAGGCGAAGAGAGGCATGCGGTTGAATGCGGCGGGGCAACACGGGTAGTTCGGCCCCAACAACCTTGCCGCGAGCTGCGGGATAACAGCCGTGTTTTATCCCTGGGTCGGGATCGTCGGATAGAGCTGGCAAGTCAGGGGCACTGTCTCAGACCTCGATGCGGATGCTCTCTTCAAAACCGAGCAGGTTCACGGTAATGAACTCTGTGTGAGTTAATTTTGTCCGGCATGTGTGCTCGTCCATTACGCTCGTGGTCTTGGTTGCATGAGTCACCAGCTCGGCAACCGCGAGTACCGCGTCGTGAGCGATGAAACCTGCACCCCATTTGTCGAGGGTGTACTCAACGACAAGGCGTGCGCAGCTGATAGCTGTCCGGGTGGCGACAAGCCTGATGCCGTCATGGAGGCGAGGAGTAGTCATTGGCGCATCCGACACACTGGGCAGAACTTATGCTTAACCTTTATCCAGTTCTCACCGGTGAGCTTTATCTCTTCGAGGTCAGACCAGCCAGTGTGACGTACCGTGATCGTGCCGAGCACGCCCTCTGTGGTCCACTGGCCTACTTGGTTGCCACGTAATACGTAAGCTTCACGGTCACCACGTTGCCAGCGGATGGTACAGTCAGATTTCAAGTAGGCCCAGCCGGTAGATCGGTACGCCGGTATGGTCTCGCCCCGGCTCATGTGGCCACGTCCTGGTGGTAGCCGCGCGCTTTCTTGGTCGCCTGATCGATCAACTGAACCAAGTTGTCAGCCTGTGCGGGTTCGAGGATCGCCTCCGCGGTGAACGGGCAATCAAAAGAAGTCACCCATACTTTTCCGTAATAGACCTCAACGGTGATGGTGACACGAGCGTCTGGACCCCGTCCCATAACCACGAGCTTCCGCCGTGCTATCACAGAGAATCACCACCGATGCTTGTTGTGGATGGCAGAACTGGCGACGGGCTTCCAGGGCCAGGAGGCAGCGAATCATGAGGCATGTAATGGCGACCAAGCGGCACCGCCTCGCTCAGTGACGGAAGTCAATAGATTTCACCCAGGAGGGACTAGCGGAACAGTTCGGTGTCGATCCGATAGCGGTGTCGTGTCCACTGCGATCTCTACCCCTCGGTTGTGCGTTTTCCCCTTGGTAGGCACCTGGTGACAGGGCGGGGGATGACACGCAAGGTCAGCGATCGGTGCTGGGTGCTTGCGCCCGCTTGTGTCAGGGGAGTGCCACGAGCGGCCTGTCGCCAGGTGCAGAAGGAACTGTGGTGGCTGTGGTCGGGGTGGCGACAGACAGCGGCTTGCGGAGTGTTTCTGCGCTGTCACCCCGTGTCGTCACCTGGTTAGGGTGGCGACTGTGACAGGACAGACGGGGGACTTGGCCGTTGACCGGGCCGAGCTGGAGCTGATGCAGCGTGCTTTGGGTGCCCATCTGGCGATGTATCGGCAAGCGGCGGGGGTCACCCAACCGCAGCTGGGGGCGGCTCTGAGCCGCACCCGCAGCGCGATATCCAAGATCGAAAATGGTACACGGGGGATGGGCGAGCGGTTGTGGAAGATCGCCGACGACGTGTGCCTGGCCGAGGGCGCCTTGATCACTGAGCACAGTGCTCTGGCACAGGCACGAGCCGACTATCGTGGGCGTTGTCGTCTCCAGCGCCGCCAGGTCCAGCAGGCTGTAGCGCAAGCTCAGGTCGATGCTGTGCGGGCATCACCGCAACCGGCTGGGCCGGTCTGGCCGGGCGGGGACGGCGGGTGGCCGGGTATGGGCCTGGTCAGTGGTGAGCTAGCCGAGGAGCTCATGGCAGTGATCACACGATTAGCGCGGTCGGTCGGTCGTCGCGAGGCGATCCGTACAGCTGGATGGGTACTGGCGGCGTTGAGCGCGGCCGGCCTGGACCCCGATGAGCAGACTCGGGTAGCCCGCGCTGTGGCCTCCGGTCGAGCCGACGCCCCTGTGATCAATAATCTGGCGATCACCCTGGCCAACTGTAAACGCCAGGAAGACACCCTCGGCCCCGGTGAAGTAATCGATACCGTCCTGGCCCAACACGGCATCGTGCGGCGCCTCCTGAACGGTGACTGCCCCGAGCGGCTGCGTAAGGCTTTATCGGTTCTGGATAGCAACATGGCGGCCACCATCGGCGGTTACCTGGTCGATATGTGCCACTTCGAGGCAGCCATAGATTACTTCGGGCGCGCCCGTAGAGCCGGGCATGACGCAGGTAATCCCGCGTGTGCCGCTTATGCGGCAGTCAACGCCGTTTATGTCGCATTCCTCCGGGGGGACAGACCTACAGCATTGGACATGGCTGCCGCTGCCCGCAGCCTGGCCGCACGCACCCATGACTCTCGACTCAAGGCGTTGGCCGAACAGATGGCCGCCGCTGCCTATGCGTTGGATGGCCAATACAACCCCTGCCTGACCGCCTGTACCCGAGCTCACGAATTCCTCGCCGGTGTCAATGGATCCACCCCCGACTCACTGGCCTATTGGGTCCACGAGGGCACCCTGGACAGTCAACGCAGCATGTTCCTCTGCCTGTTGGGCAAGCCCAGACAAGCCGTCGATGCCGCCACCAACGCTTACCACCAATTCAACCCCACTTTCGTTGGCGGTTACGCTCATTGTCAGATACGACTGGGCCACGCACTGGTACTCGATAAAGACATCACCGAAGCCACCCGTATCCTCGGCGAAGCCGTCGGCCAAGCCCACCTGTCCCCACGCCTGACAGCAGAACTCCACACCACCCGAAAACTTCTACGACCCTGGAACAACACCCCCGCCGTGACAGCGCTCGACACCCGGCTACACGCCTGCGGACTCACGACCCCACGCCAGGTGTGACCTGCCCATGCCTGCCACGCAGCCGTGACGTCACCGTTGCGTCTGGTCATCACCAGCCAACGACTTACCCCAGCGAAGCCTCGACAGGCGTCGACACCGACGATCTCGGAACTGACGAGTACTGATCGCAGACAGGTCGCCCCCGAGCCGCCCGGCCTGATGGTCGTCCCTGAGCCATTAGGCTGGCGGCATGCTCCGCCGCACTGATCTGCGAGGTCACCTGCCCGCGCTCGCGACGTTGCGCAGTCTCGTGCCGCGTGCTGACGTGGACGTCGACGCGGTGGCTCATCAGGTGGCGCCGGTGATCGATGCGGTCCGCGAACGCGGGGTGCCCGCCGCGCTGGAATTCGCCGAGCGTTTCGATGGAGTGCGCCCCTCCGGTATCCGGGTGCCCGCCGACGCAGTAAGCGCTGCATTGGCGGCGCTGGATCCGGCGGTGCGCGCGGCACTGGGGGAGTGCATCGCGCGGGCCCGCCGGGTGCACGCCGACCAGCGACGCACTGAGACCGTCACGCAGGTGGTGCCCGGCGGCACCGTCACCGAGCGGTGGGTGCCGGTGGGCCGGGTCGGGCTCTACGCCCCGGGTGGGCTCGCGGTGTACCCGTCCAGTGTGGTGATGAACGTGGTGCCCGCCCAGGTCGCCGGGGTGGAGTCGCTGGTGGTGTGCTCGCCACCGC
>JBOHHD010000836.1:0-8786 GCA_050700515.1 Pseudonocardiaceae bacterium | reverse complement strand
GAGCGGCGGTGGCGGTGGCGGGGGGGATGGTGGCGGGGATGTCTCGGGCGGGGGGGGAGGGTCGAGAGCGAGACCCAGACCGTCCGGGGCGTGCATGCGGAGCAGGATCCGGGACACGTCGGCGGGTACCCGATCCCGGGTGGAGCGGCTCACCATGATCATGGTGACGAACGCCAGCGGCACGGTGACCAGTGCCGGCTGGACGAGCATCGCCTGCCAGCTGGGGGGTGGCAGGCCGGTGGCAGCCGGCAGCACCGCGAGGAACGCCGATCCGCCACCGACCAGCATCCCGGCCGCGGCACCGACGTCGGTCAGCCCACGCCACCAGATGCCCAGCACCAACAGCGGGCAGAAGGACGAGGCGGCCACCGCGAAGGCGAGTCCGACGCTCTGCGCCAGGTCCAGTGCGGACACCGAGAGCCCGAAGGCCAGCGGCACCGACCAGGCCACCAGCGTGGCCGGCCGGAAGCCCCGGAGCCGACCGGGGAGCACATCGGTGGACAGCACCCCGGCGACGCTCACCACCAGCCCGGAGGCCGCCGACACGAAGGCGGCGAACGCACCGGCCGCGAGCACCCCGCCGAGCAGGTCCGCAGGCCAGTCGGACAGCGCCGCGTGGGGCAGCAGCAGCACAACGGCGTCGGTGGTCCCGGTGACCAGTAGTTGCGGGACGTAGAGCCGGGCGAGCACCCCGGAGATCACGGGGAACAGGTAGAACAGGCCCAGCAGCCCCAGCACCACCAGCGTGGTCCGACGCGCGGCGCGACCGTCGGGATTGGTGTAGTAGCGACCCAACACGTGCGGCAGCCCCATGGTGCCCAGCAGGAGCGCCACGATGAGTGAATAGGTGGCCAGCACCGAATTGTCACCGCTGCTCAGCGGCTGTAGCCAGTCGTCATTGTCCACGACCGCGCCCTCGATCACCGGGGTCCGGGTGCCCGCGGCGAATGTCAGGGTGGTGTCCTGCTGCACCTCATGCGTACCGGGCGTCCAGTAGACCGGCCCGCGAACGGCGATTCCGTCGACCTGGCCGGTGGCCTCCAGCAACATCGGTTCGTCGACCTGCAACGCGACACCGGTTTTCACATCGACCGTGGTGGTCGAAGTGAAGAATGGTGGAGCGGGGGCACCCAAGGAGCCCCGGAACTCGGCATCCTCACCAGCCTGGTAAATCACCAGCACGAACACCGGCACCGCCAACGCGGTAAGCTTTATCCAGTATTGGAAGGCCTGCACAAAGGTGATCGAGTGCACCCATCCGGTCACGAGATTGAACGTCACGACCACCATGACCACCACCGCCCCGACCCACATCGGATAGCCCGTGATGGCGGTCAAGGTCAGGCCGGCGCCCTGCAATTGGGGTACCAGGTACAGCCAGCCGATAATCACCACGAACGCCGTGCAGATCCGGCGTAGCAGTACCGAGCCCAGCCGCGCCTCGGCGAAGTCCGGCAGTGTGTAGGCACCGGAACGGCGTAGCGGGGCCGCCACGAACAGCAGCAGGGAAATATACCCCGCAGTGAACCCGACCGGATACCACAGCGCGTCCGCCCCATCCTTGAACACCAGACCGGCAATGCCGAGGAAGGCGGCCGCGGACAGATACTCTCCGGATATCGCCGTCGCGTTCAGGCCCGGTCCCACCGTTTGGGAAGCGGCCAGAAAGTCCGAAGGGGGCCGGTTCATCCGTGCCCCGTACAGGCCGACGACACCGGTCAGCGCGGCAAGAGCTGCCATTGCGCCGACGGCGAAGAGGACCTGCCCGGGATCGTCGGGGTTCAGTTCTCGACCATCTCCGTAAATTCCTGCTCGTTGCGGTCAGCGCTTCGATTATAGGACCAGGCCACCGCGAGGAAGAACGGATACACGGCGAATCCGAGCAACAACCACGGTAACCGCAACCCAAGGATACTGACCGTGCCCAGTAAGGGTACGAGCCAGAACACCAACGGAATGGCACCGAGTACCACCGCGGTGAGCATCATCAGCCGCAACGCCAAGACCAGCTGATTGCGCACCAGCTGGTTGAGCAGCGCCTCGCCGGCACCGGTCAGCTCCTCCACCTCGGCCAGCGTGCGCACCACGCGGCGGTTGCCGCCCCGCTGAGCGAGCACCACCCGCTCCCGTTTGGTGGGCCTACCCCGCTCCGTCCGCAGGGCTTCGGCCAGGGCGGCCTCGGCCTCCTGCCACCGATCGCTCTGATCATCGCTCACCGCGACGTCCAGCCCTGCTTGGCCGCGCGCACCAGGCGGTCCTTGAGCTCCCGGGTGTGTCGGCGACTGACCGGCAGTTCGGCGGCGTTCTCCCCGCTGCCCACCCGGACCACGTAGCCCGACGTCGACATCCGCAGTTCGGTGACCAGAGGCAGGGCGACCAGAAAGGAGCGATGGATCCGCACGAAGCCGACGTCGGACCAGCGGTCCTCGAGCTGGGAGAGCGGGATGCGGACGAGGTGGCTGCCGTCACCGGTGTGCAGCCGCGCGTAGTCGCCCTGGGCCTCGACCCAGCGCACCGATGAGCGCGGCACCAGCTTGGTGGTACCCGCCAGCTCGACCGGGATGACCTCGTCCTCGCCGCCCTGGTCGCCGGTGGAGGAGAGCAGGTCGTGCCGGGACTGCACGATCCGCCGGATCGTGTTGGCCAGCCGCTCGCCGCTCACCGGCTTCATCAGGTAGTCGGTGGCACCGATGTCGAAGGCATCGACGGCCTTGTCGTCGTGCGCGGTGACGAACACGATCGCCGGTGGATCAGGGATCATGCCGAGCACGCGGGCCAGTTCGAGCCCGTCCAATCCCGGCATCCGGATGTCGAGGAACACGACGTCGACCCGCTCGGGTGCCGTACCGACGGGAACCCGATTCTCCCCCCGTAGCGCCGCGAGCGCCTCGGTGGCGTTGCAAGCCTGCAGCACCGTGCCGACTCGTGGTTCGGCGTCGAGCACTTCGAGCAACATGTTCATCGCCCCCCGCTCGTCGTCCACCGCGAGCACAGTGAGACCGTTGCCCTCAGTGCTGCTGCTCATTAGGTCGCCTCCGCACTCGGGCCCCCCGGGTCGCAACAATCCTGCACATCAGCACCTCTGGCTGTCCACGCCCCAAAATGGAACAACGAGAGATCGCCGACCCGGTCATAGCCCGAACCGGGACCAGGCGGCTCGGTGCTCGAGCGCTTCGAGAAGCGCCAGCGCGGTGTGCTGAGCTGGACCGGGACGCGCGACCACCGAAGGACCCAGCCCCAACCGGGCGAGCAATGGCCTGCGCCCCTCGACCGTGACGATCTCGGCGTCAGGATAACGGCGGCTGATCTCGCCGCGCAGCGTACCCAGCCGGTCGACCAGACCCAGCTCCCACGCGCGGCGCCCGGTCCACACCTCGCCGGTGAACAGATCTTCCCCTTCGGCCAGGGTGGCACCTCGACGGGTGCGTACCCAGCTCTGGAACATCTCATGCAACTCGGCCTGCATGGCCTGGAGCCAGACGACATCGTCCTCCCGCTCGGGCAGGAACGGATCAAGCCGGGACTTGTTGGTCCCCGCGGTGTACAACCGGCGCTCGACGCCGAACCGCTCCAGCAGACCGTGCAGCCCGAACCCCTGGCTGACCACCCCGATCGAGCCGATCAACGACGTGGGGTGGGCGACGATCTCATCCGCGGCGCAGGCGAGCCAGTACCCGCCCGAGGCGGCAAGATCCTCGCAGAACGCCAGCACCGGCACACCCTTGTCATCGGCCAACCCACGGATCCGGTCGGCGACCAGAGCCGACTGAGTCGCCGAACCACCCGGCGAGTTGATCGACAGCGCCACGGCCCGCAGCCGGTCGTGATCGAACGCCCGGCTCAAGATCTTCTCCAGGATAGCAAGGTTGATCACTCCACGACCGAGCGGGGAGGACACCGGAGTGATCACACCGTGCAGCTTCACCACAGCCACCACCGGACCGCGGTCCCAGGCACCGGAACGGATGGGTAGCCGGGAGGTCAGATCCTTCACATCCATACCGGCAGCCTACGAGGCGGGCGGTGCGATGCCACGCCAGCGCAGCGGTCCGCCTTCGGTCCGGGGCGGGTCGTAGTCCAGGAAGAAGGCGGTTTGATAGCCACCCAGACCGATGACGGTCAGGCCGGGATAGACGTAGCCCTCGCCGAGGTTGGCGGGATGGACGCGGAGCGCGGTGAGCACGCTCTCGCGCACCTCCGGCCGGGCGAGCAGGTCGGCCTGGCCGACCCAGTCGTCGCCGGCGTACAGCGCGCCCAACGTGTCCAGGTCCGCCACCATCAGCGCCCGGTGCACCGACCGAACCACCTCGGCGTGCTCGTCTGTCAATGGCGCGCCCTCGGTGTCCACCACTGCAGGCCCCCCCGGTATCGCCGACAGCCCCGCGACCGGCGCGGCGACCGGCGCCGCGGGGGGCGCCGCGATCGACGCGATGTCATCCGCCCCGACGCAGGAGGAGCTGAAGACGAGCAGCACCGCCAGCCCTCGACCCGCAAGTCCGATTAACTCCCCTGTCCCTACCACCGCGCACTCCTCGGGTCGGCTTTCCCCGTAGCCAGACGATCGGTGTCGCCGCGCTTGACGTTACGCCCGGGTGACATGCGGACACACCCCAATGAGTGGCCCTAATTGGGTGGATCTGCTCAACCCGACCGGGCTAGGCACTTCCGGGCTAGGCACTCACCGGTGGCAGTGACCGCGAATCGGGCGCCGGTGGTGGTGGCGCGGCCGCACGCACCCCGCGACTGAATTTGGGCACCCGCATGCTGACCTTGGTACCCGCGCCCGGACCGGTCTCGACCACCAGGCCGCACTCGTCACCGAAGGCCGCCCGCATCCGGTCGTGCACATTGCCCAGCCCGACGTGCGCGCCGGAGACATGCGAGTCCTTCATCTCATCGCGCAGCCGGGCCGGATCCATGCCGACTCCGTCGTCCTCCACACTGATCACACATTCGGCCCCGGCGTCCTCGGCGATGACCGAAACCGTGCCCCCACCGGGCTTGCCCGCCAGCCCGTGCCGTACGGCGTTCTCCACCAGCGGCTGCAACGCCAGGAACGGCAGCACCACCGGGAGCACCTCGGGCGCGATCTGCAATTTCACCAGCAGCCGCTCGCCGAACCGGGCCTTCTCCAGGACCAGGTAACGGTCGATGTTGTTGAGCTCCTCGGCCAGGGTGGTGAACTCCCCCACGGTGCGGAAGGAGTACCGGGTGAAGTCGGCGAACTCGGTGAGCAGCTCCCGGGCCTCCTCCGGGTCGGTACGAACGAAGGACGAGATCGTGGTGAGCGCGTTGTAGATGAAGTGCGGGGAGATCTGCGCACGCAGCGCCCGTACCTCGGCATGGGCCAACCTGGCCCGGGACTCGTCGAGTTCAGCGAGCTCGAGCTGGCTGGAGACGTACCGGGCGACCTCGGCGATGGCCCGCATCATGCCTGCCTGGGCAACCCGGTGGCTGACCACGGCGAACGTCCCGACGATGGCGCCGTCCACCTCCAACGGGGAGACGATCACCGCACGGACCGGGCAGTCGGCGCGCCCGCAGTTCATCTCCCGCTGGTTGAGTACCTGCTGGCGACCGGTCTCGGCCACCGCGCCGGCAGCCTCGGCGATCACCCCGGTGTGATGGGTGAGGTCGCCGTCCGAGGCCAGCATCACCGGCTCCCCGGAAGTGACCACGACGGCGGCGCAGTCCAGCAGCGCCCGCAGGTGCGGTGCGGCAGCGGTCGCCGAGGACGCCGACAACCCTTCCCGCAGCGCCGGTGAGGCCAGCGCCATGGTGTGCAGCGCGGTATAGGTGGCGCGCTCGACATCGGAGGCGAACTCCCGCCGGCTACGCGCCCAGAACAGCAATCCCCCGCCGAACCCGCCGAGGACGGCAAGGACCACCACCGCCACCACGGTGAAACTTCCGAACAGCTCAGTCACGAGGCCATAGTCCGGGTCCGGGCGCGAAGAGGCAACGCGCCGTGCCCGCTCGAATACTGCTCAGGCCGGTTTCATCACTCCTTCGGACGGGACCGGTCCGCCCCGCACCCCGGCAGCGACCTGGCTCGTCACGGCTTCGGGTGAATATCCGGCCTCGATCCATCGGGCGGCGAGAACCATCGGATGGAGCGGATCCTTGCCGAGCAGATCGGCGAGGCTCAGTGCCAGTCGCAGCACCTCAGGGTGGCGGGTGACATGGCCGACCACCTGGCGGCATCGGGTTCGCGGTTCGGGGTTCACCGGCTCGTCGGGGAACAGCAGCAGACCGTGTGCGGCAAGCAGGTCGGTGGTCACCTCGGCGGGAACCGCCAGTACGGTCGGTACGCCGGAGCAGATCCACTCGACGACCGGACCCGTCAACGGGTCGGCGGGGCCGGCTGACGATCTGTTCACCGACCGCAGCTCCACGGTCCAGGTGGCTCCCACCGAGCAACACCACGATGCGGTGAGCACTTCTCTCGCTACAGCGGGGTCATGGCCGCTTGACCGACCATCGGAGCGCGGAGGTGAGGCTGATCGGACCACGAACTCAGCAAACCGCTGCCCACCGGAGTATGCCACCGCTGGTCGGAGGTAATGACTGATTATCACTCCGATAGACGAGAGGCCCGCCGACGGCGCACGCACGCAGGTGGTGCGCCAGCGCCTCTACCTCCGGGAGTTCAGGCATGGGCCGGGCTTATCCGCCGAACTCCGCAGTCGGCAGCTCCATCGTGGTGGGCAGCGGTTGCAGCGGTCCGTTGCCGTCGTTGGGGATGGCGTGGCGCTCCAGATGGGTGACGACCCGGGAGACCTCACGCCGGGAGGCCATCAGGCCGCGTACGGTGCCCGCCCAGCGCTCCCCCGAGGTCGCCAGGGGCTCGTAGGTGTCCGCCGTGATGACCCAGGGGCGGGCGATCGCCCACTGCGCCGTCGCCAGCAATGCCACGAAGAAAACCACTCCGAGCAGCCAATCCGTGCCGTACACCCCTTCGGGTTTCCAGATCACCAAGGTGACCACCATAAAGACGATCAACCCCGCCAGCATGATGCCCGCCACCTTCCCGACGGCCACATCGTGCTCGAACTCATGGTCGCGCTCCGGCTTGCGCCAGACGACCTCCCGTCGGACCGTCCAGCTTCGCCCGTCAGCGGCACGCACCTCCTGCACCATGCCTACCTCCTCGCGACCTGATTCGGGGTGAACCCGTCCAAGGGTAACGCCGGAAGCGATCCGGACGGCAGAATGGCTTACTGATGAGCGCTGATGGTCCCACCTTCACCCGTCGCCGGGAGAACTTCACCTGCCTGCACTGCGGGACGCCGGTGCGCGGGAGCGGTTACACCAACCACTGCCCGCGGTGCCTGTGGTCGCGCCATGTGGACGTCCACCCCGGCGATCGCGCCGCCGGGTGCGGCGGGGGTATGGAGCCGGTGGGGGCACTGTCCGAGGGGGAGGAGATCGTGCTGGTGACACGGTGCGTGGTCTGCGGGCACCTCCGGCGCAACCGCAGCGCCGCGAACGACGACCGCGACACGGTACTCGCGCTGTTCGGCCGCCCGGTGCCCAGCCCGCCGCATCATGGTGCCGGCTACCGTGGTCAGCCATGAGGGTCTCGCCGGTGGGGGCGGGGCCATGACCCTCGAGACCCGGGTGCCGCTGCGCTTCACGGTCGACGCCGTCGACGCCCAGACCCACATGAACCTCTCCGCAGTGCGCTCGGAGGGACACTGCCTGTGGATCGCCGGCGATGAGACGGCGACGGTGGAGCGGCTCAGCCCCGTCGATTCGGGCTATGGCGATCAGGTCAGCTTCGCGCTGGCGGATGTGGTGATGCTGCCCGGTGAACCTGCCGACGAGGTGGACGTGGAGGGGATGGCCCGCCACGGCCCCTACCTGTGGGCGGTCGGCTCGCACAGCACCCGCCGCAAGCGGATCAAGAGCAGGCACAGCGAGGCCAAGAGCGTGCGCCGCCTCGCCCGCGTCCTGGACGAACCGAGCCGACACGTGGTGGCCCGACTGGCGGTCACCGAAGGCCCCGACGGTCGGCCGATGATCGTCGGTGAGGCACCCGGACAGGGCACCAACCACACCAGCGCCACACTGCCCGGCGGCATCCGGGCACTGCTCCACGACGACGAACACCTGGCGGCGTTCCTGCCGATCCCGGGCAAGGACAACGGCTTCGACATCGAGGGTGTCGCGGTACACGGAGACTCGCTGTA
The DNA here is from genome assembly GCA_050700515.1 of Pseudonocardiaceae bacterium. Classification (GTDB taxonomy): domain Bacteria; phylum Actinomycetota; class Actinomycetes; order Mycobacteriales; family Pseudonocardiaceae. The sequence continues at coordinate 594 of JBOHHD010000836.1, read as the reverse complement.
CCTGGGGCTGCGCGGCCCGGTGCTGCGTGGCTGGGCCGTGGTGCTGGAGGTCCGACCGCGCGACGGCGCGGCCCCTGGCCGCCTTGAGCTGACCCCGCTGGCCGAGGGCGGGGTGTACCGCAAGCACTTCCTCAACCTCCGCGGGCTCGGGGTGCGGGATCTCTGCCCCGACGGGGCGGACCTGCTGGTCCTCGCGGGGCCGTCGATGAACCTGGATGGACCGGTACGGGTACTGCGCTGGCACGACGCGCTGGGTGGCGATCCGCCGCAGGTGATACCCGCCTCCGCGCTGACGCGCGAGCTCGAGCTGCCCTATGGCGAGGGCGACGACCACGCCGAGGGGATCGCGCTGCTGCCGGGGCGCCGGCTCCTGGTGGTCCACGACAGTCCCGCCCCGGACCGGCTCCCCGAACCGGGCACCGTACTGGCCGACGTCTGGCTGCTACGCAGCTCGTGAGTGGCATTCGATGCCATGGCACCGAATGCCACACACGAGGCGCCTAGCAGTCCTGGCCGGTGTTGATGCAGTCGACCACCTCCACCATCAGGTCCTCGGGCATCATGTTCATGAAGTCGGCGTGGTCGGTGTTCGGG
>JBOHHD010000835.1:0-1706 GCA_050700515.1 Pseudonocardiaceae bacterium | reverse complement strand
AGAGTACGTATCGCCCGCTGCCAGCTCCACAAGATCAGGAATGTGCGGGACCGGCTGCCGGAGAAATCGCCCCAACTCGGTAACGTGCAACGTATGCCCATCAAGCTCGAGAACGTCGGCATCGCCGTCCGGGACCTCGAAGCGACGATCGCATTCTTCACCGACCTCGGTCTGATCGTCCTTGGCCGTGACACGGTCAGTGGAGAGTGGACCGACACCGCCGTCGGCCTCGACGGCAACCACGCCAACATCGCCATGCTTCAGACGCCAGACGGCAACGGTCGTCTCGAGCTCTTCGAGTACATCCACCCCGACGCGATCGAGACGAAGCCCACCCGGCCTAACGAGATCGGCATGCACCGTGTCGCCTTCTCTGTCGACGACATCGACGAGGCCCTGGAGATCGCCGCGAGGCACGGCTGCCACCCGTTGCGCGGCGTGGCGACCTACGGGGACGTCTACAAGCTGACCTATGTTCGCGGCCCCAGCGGCATCATCGTTATGCTCGCCGAGGAACTGAAGAAAAGTTGACTGCGGGTCGATCGCCCATCGGACGTCGATCGCCCATCGGACGGAGCATGGCGCGACGGTCAGCTGTGCCTGGGCCGTGCCGCTCGGCTGATCGAAGCCGCGGTCCGCGCAACTGTCGGACTCGTCGTGCATGATGAGGGCATCAACGGAGCCTGACGTACATCGGGCCGCCACCGAAGTTCCACGAACTTCGGGGCAACCTCGTCGAAAACGTCTCCTGGTGCGAATTACTGCTGATCTTCAGGATTGAGTGTCGAAGTGGCTGTGGCGCTGTGCAAGTGGTTATGCTGATAGCCCTCGGCAGTGATCACGGCCAGGCGTTCGGCATCCACCCACGTCAGTTACGTCGTTCGTCAATCGGAGCGTGGAACTGGCCGCGCTGCATCGGTGGTGGCGCACATCCGAGCGGGCGGCTGTCGTCTGGGGTCGGCGCAGAGTGGGCAAGACCGCGCTGCTCCAGCAGTTCGCCTCAGCACTTGACGTGCCGGTGATCTTTCATGTCGGAGTTGGCAGACCGGCAGCGGGCGAGGTCGCACAGCTGGCCCGGCAGGTCGCTGCCACCGTGGACCATTCAGTTCGAGACCTGCTCAGCAGGCCCTACACCAGCTGGGACGATGCGCTCGAGGACGTGATCAGGCTCGCCGCTGATACCCCGCTGCTCTTGGTGCTCGACGAGTTCCCCGAGCTGCTCAGTGGCGCTCCCGAACTCGCCGGAGTACTTCGCGCGCTGCTTGATCGCACCGCGGGCCGCACCCGGCTGCGGATCCTGCTATGTGGCTCCGCGGTACGACACATGCAGCTGCTCCAGGACGAGCGGGCCCCACTCTTCGGCCGTTTTGACCTTGCTTTGCAGGTCCATCCGTTCCAGCCGCACGAGGCCGCCCTGATGCTGCCCGATCTTCCTGCGGAGGTCAGCGCCCTGGTATACGGCCTGCTCGGCGGGGTGCCGCTCTATCTGTCCTGGTGGGACCAGGACGCCCCGGTAGCCGACAACCTGACCCGGCTTCGCGGGCACATCAGGCGCGCGACTGCTGACCGAGGGTCAGCTGATCGTCGCGACCGAGGCAGATCACGGCGACTTGCCGGCAGCGGTCCTGCATGCGATCGCCGACGGTCGAACGACCTACACCGAGATCAAGAACGCGGTTCGCGCCGAACCGGCCCGAGTCCTGGAT
>JBOHHD010000834.1:0-4003 GCA_050700515.1 Pseudonocardiaceae bacterium | reverse complement strand
CACCTGGAGCCAACTCGACCACCTCTCCACCACCATTGATGGCGACGTGCAGCTGGTCGGTGTCGGTCCTCGTCATCACATGCGACGGATCAGGCCCGACCTCGATCTGTCGAACGAACTCGCCGCTCGCCCGATCGAACACGTCCAACTTGTTGCTGAACCACTCCGTCTGATAGAGGTACTGGTAGTTCCGGTCGGTCCACATATTGTGCGGGTTGTTCATGTTGATGCCAGGCGCCGCGATCTTCCGATCAATGGTCCAGTCCTGAACGTTGATCTTGGTTGCCGCACCGGACTTCGTCTTACCGGCGAACTTCTCCATCTGGGTATCGATCCACAGCTCACCGACACCAGGAACCTCAGGCCGCTGGGTCAGCGCGGGCAGCGTCTTCGGGAAGCCGAACTTCGACTTGAAGGAGCTGTCCAGGTTGGGCACCAATACGGGCTGTCCGCTAGCGTCCCATTGCAGGATCGGAGCGGGGGGGAACGTGGGGTTCCAGGTACCCTCTTCGGTGTTGCTGAAGTGCTGCCAGTTATTCGGATTGGTGATGACGAAGAACTTGTTCACCAGCTGCTGGATGATATCGGCGTTCGATGGCACGGACAGCCCGCGAGCGTTGACCACCAGCTCCCTGCCGAAGTCCACACCAGGGGTCAGCGGATCATCGACCACCACAGCGCCAAGCATGTAGGGGTGGACCTTGCACGCGAACGCGTACAAGCCCGGCTCGGTCAGCTCGATCTCGGTTTGACCGACGAAGGCACCCGGCTGGTCGAAGGGGAATCCCTGGGCACCCTTCGGCCAGATCAGTCCGGTGACGGTGTGCGCCGATTCGACGCCAGGTTCAGCGATATTGAACTTCGCCAGGACCCCCCCGCCAACCGGGGCGCTTGTCCGGAGATCGCCGAGCGTCTTCATGAGCTCGGCACCGACCGGCATATCGGCCAGGTTCACCGGTGCATTCGCGGGCCTGGTCGTCAGTTGCGTGGCCAGCTCACCGATCAGCGTCTCGGCCTTCGCTGCACTCAACGCACCAGCGCTGTTCGTCCGACCCGCGGCCTGGACTGCGTTCAGGAGGTTGTCCAGGTTCAACGCCGCCATCAGATCGGCACCTTGGTTGCCGATCGTCGGAGCCGCCTCGGCGCCATTGGCAGCCATGGTGCTGGCACTCATGGTGTCCGCCAGGTCAACGTTGGTCAGCGAACGGGCCAGCTCCGGGGATGCGTTACCGCCCCCGACACCCGTTGTCGGCAGCACTGCGACACCAAGCGACTGGCCACCTTGCAGGTCGAGCCCGGAGTCGTACCACTTTCCCTGCTCGTCCAGCAGATCGAACTCGACCGGATTTGAGGCGATCCCGATCGGTTGCGGTTGGGCTATCGACTGATAGGTACCGACCGAGGTAGCGAATACCGCGAGCGCCAGAGGCAGCGCCCATCGGAGTCGCGCACGCCTCTTCCGGCGCACTGAAGGAACGGATATGGCCATGGACGCAGATTTCCTTTCTGAGGTGATCCGATCCATCTCGGATGCCGAAAACCGGGCGCACGACAATCCCGGGCGCATGCCAGTAGAGACATGCCGACTCGGTTTCAGCGATCCCGTGCCGGGGTGCAGCACTGCAACCCGGTACCGACTGAGCGGAGGAGAACTCGTTGAAGAAGAAGTGGCGCGTGGCCGAGTGCCCCGCCGCCTGAAATGTTCACCGATCTGCAGGAGACTTCGAAAACGACCTGGGTGCGCTCATCGATGAACCGAGCTCGTGAGTAAACCGAACTCACCAGCACGGATACATCGTTTGCGTACCCACAGGTCCCCGACGACGCTGTCCGAAGATGCAAACTCAGCGGAATCTAAACATGGAGGCTGTTACTGTCCGCTACGGGTAAGTTACTCCGAGGTTAAATGGGCCTCACTCTGACAATGCCCGACCAGGTGAGGACGACAGTACAGTAAATCTTACCAAAAGTATTCTCGTCTGCACCGATATTCCCTCGCTCGGGGAGGGAAAGCAGGTCGCCGATCCCTCTACTGTCGCCGTCAGTTATATGCGATACCTTTCGCGACGCTCGATCAGGTGAACTATGCAGATTTCCGCACCCTCGAACCGGCGGGGTCGTTGAACTTAATTCGTCGCTATCGAGAGTAGCTGCTCATAGAGTTCCACAGTGCGCTTGGCCACCGCGGGCCAGGAGAATTCCGTAGCCGCCCGCCTGCGCCCGGCGTGGCCCATGACGGCGGCTCGATCCGGATCAGCCAGCAGCTCATTGATCCCGCAGGCGAACCCCCGCGCGAATCCTTCGGGATCATGCTCGTCATAGGGAACCAACAGACCGGTGACACCGTCGTCGACGACCTCGGGGATTCCGCCGACGGCGGAGGCGACCACAGCCGTACCACAGGCCATCGCCTCGAGATTGACGATCCCCAGCGGCTCGTACACCGAGGGACAGACGAAAACAGTGGCCGCCGAGAGCACCTGGCGGACGACCTCCAGGGGGAGCATGTCAGGCACCCAGACGACCCCGGAACGCACCGCGGAAAGAGCGGTGACCGCAGCGCGGACGTCAGCCTCGATCGCCGGGGTGTCGGGCGCGCCCGCGCACAGCAGCAGTTGGGCGCTCCGATCGATGTGATGGGCCGCCGCCAGCAGGTGCCCGACCCCCTTCTGCCGGGTGATCCGCCCCACGAACGCCACGATCGGCCGCGCCGGGTCGACTCCGAGCGCCTGCACCGCATCGGTCTCCGGGACCGGACGGTAAGTGCCGGCATCGATTCCGTTGCGTACCACGTGCACCCGCTCCGGATGCACAGCCGGATAACAGTCCAGCAGGTCGGCGCGCATACCGTCACTGACCGCGATGATCGCGTCGGCGTGCTCGTAGGCGGTGCGCTCCACCCAGGAGGAAACCCGGTAGCCACCGCCGAGCTGCTCGGCCTTCCACGGCCGGCGCGGCTCCAGGGAGTGCGCCGTGATCACATGCGGCACGCCGTGCAGGGTCCGGGCCAGGTGCCCGGCCATGTTGGTGTACCAGGTATGAGAGTGCACCAGGTCCACGCCACCCAGCGCATCGGCCATCGCCAGATCCACCGACAGGATCTGCAGGGCGAGATTGGCTGCAGCGAGACCCGACGCCACGGAGTGAGAATGTGCCGTCGGGCGGGGTGCGCCGAAACAGTGCACCTCCACCCCGCACCACTCCCGCAGTTCGGGTACCAGGTGAGCGACGTGCACTCCCGCTCCGCCGTACACCTCTGGCGGATATTCCCGGGTCAGTAAGGCAACCCGGACACCGCTGCCGTGGACGCTGCGCACGGCCTGTCACGCTAGTCCCCAGGCGCCCCGCTCCGTGGTGGCGGTCGTCAAGCTTTCCGGACAGCCCGCTATGGCCCCCCATGGCTCGGCTGCCAACCCGCAGCTAGGGTGACCTACCGTGAAGGGTCAACCGCATGTGCTTGGCATCGTCCTCGCCGGCGGCGAGGGGAAACGGTTGTGGCCACTCACTGCGGATCGCGCCAAACCCGCCGTACCGTTCGGCGGCAACTACCGGTTGATCGACTTTGTGTTGTCCAATCTGGTCAATGCCGGATACATCCGAATCTGCGTATTGACCCAGTACAAATCACACTCGCTGGACCGGCACATCACCACCACCTGGCGGCTGTCCTCGATGCTGGGTCAGTACATCACTCCGGTGCCCGCTCAGCAGCGACTCGGCCCGCGCTGGTACACCGGGAGTGCCGACGCGATCTTTCAGTCACTCAACCTGGTCTACGACGAGCGACCGGAATACATCGTCGTGTTCGGCGCCGACCACGTCTACCGGATGGACCCGGCCCAGATGGTGGAACAGCACATCGCTACCGGGGCAGGTGTCACCGTCGCCGGGATCCGGGTACCTCGCGACCAGGCCAGCTCATTCGGCTGCATCGACGCCGACTCCTCCGGGCGGATCACCGGATTCCTGGAGAAGCCGGCATCGCCGCCGGGAACGCCCGACG
>JBOHHD010000833.1:0-2112 GCA_050700515.1 Pseudonocardiaceae bacterium | reverse complement strand
GCAGTCCGCACGTTCCGCGACAAGTTCGGCCACGACCCCGCCGAGGGTGACGAGGTGGAGGGCACGACACCGGACAACCCCGACCGCGAGCGGTACCGGATGAGCGCGTTCGGGGCGCAGTTCGCCGAGGTCCGGGTTCGCGAGGACACCGGGGAGATCCGGGTGCCGCGGATGCTCGGGATGTTCGCCGCCGGCCGGATCATCAACCCGCGCACAGCGCGCTCGCAGTTCATCGGCGGCATGACCATGGGGCTGTCCATGGCCTTGCACGAGCACAGCGTGCTCGACCCGCGATTCGGCCACGTGGTGAACTATGACTTCGCCGACTACCACATCGCCGCCAACGCCGACGTCCCCGCGATCGAGGTGCACTGGCTCGACGAGCACGATCCCCACGTCAATCCGCTGGGTTCCAAGGGCATCGGCGAGATCGGCATCGTGGGGGCCGCCGCGGCGATCGCCAACGCCGCCTATCACGCAACGGGCATCCGGGTTCGCGAGCTCCCGCTCACCGCGGACCGATTCCTGTGCGCCGCCCCCGGGCGATCGGCCGACGAGCAGACCGCCAAGGAGAAAGGTCGATGAGGTCGAGGAGAAGGGCAGACTGGAGTCGTGGCTGAGGATCTCGGATACTTCGGGCCGGACAGCGTGACGTGGCGGGTGCTCGCGGACCCGGCCGCGGGCGTCGGCGGCATCAGCGCGCTGTTCCTGCAGGCGCTGCACCCGCGGGCGATGGCCGGGGTGTCCGAGCACTCTGATTTCCGCACCAACTTCTGGCCGAGGCTGCAGCGCACCGCCCAGTACGTGACCACTGTGTGTTTCGGCACCCGCGCCGAAGTCGATGCCGCCGCAGCCCGAGTCCGCGCTGCGCATCAGCATGTGCGGGGCGTCGACCCGGTGACCGGCGGGCGCTACGCCGCGAGCGATCCTGACCTGCTGCGGTGGGTACACGCCACCGAGATGTCCTCGTTCCTCGACGCCACCCGCCGTGGTGGTCTGCGGCTGACCGACTCCGAAGCCGACCGTTTCCTCACCGAGCAGGTGCGCGCCGCAGAGCTGGTAGGTCTCGCGGATCCACCAGCCGACCGGGCGGCGTTGGCCGCGTACTTCCAGCAGGTACGCCCCGAGTTGCTCGTCTCGCCGGTGGCGCGGCGAGCCGTACTGCGTCTGGCCCTGCCGCCGTTGTCCTGGCGAACCGAGCTGACCACGCCGGCCCGGCCCTTCTGGTCCACGGTGGCCGGGGTAGCGGTCGCACTGCTGCCCCGCTGGGCGCGGCGCCTCTACGGTCTGCCCGGCCTGCCCACCACCGATCTGGCCGCCACCATGGTCTTGCGCGGCCTGCGCACCGCGGCACTGCAACTGCCGGAGCACTGGCGCCACGGCCCGATCGTGCAGCAGGCGCTGGCCCGGGCCCGCAGCGCTCCGGCCCAGTGAGTCACGGCCCAGTGAGTCATCGGCGGGGAAATCACGGGCGGGGGAGTCACGGCGCGAGCAGTGCCCACGGTTCGAGGTCGGGAGCGGCGGCCCGGCCTTCGGGACAGTGCCGCCGGAAGTCGCACCACGAGCAGGCCCGGCCGACCGACGGCGGGAAGAGGATCTCGGGGTCCCCCCCTGCGGTCAGCGTGTCGGTGGCCAACGCGATCTCGTCGGCCGCCTCTTCGGCCCGGCGCAGGTGCCTGCCCAGCGATTCTTCCGTGTGCTCCCAGCCGGCGACGTTGCCGGTGGGCAGGTGGTGCAACTCGACCCGGCGGCACTCGCGCCGCAGGGTACGGCGGGCCGCGAAGGCGTAGAGCCCGAGCGCCTGCGAGCCCCGGACTTCGTCGACGGTGAGCCCTTGGCGCCCGGTCTTGTAGTCCACCACGACCAGCTCACCGCCGCGCTCGTCGATGCGGTCCACCCGCCCCTCGGCGACGATGCGTTGAGTGGGGGCCGATACCCAACGCTCCACCCCCACCGGGTCCAGGTCGGGATCCAGTTCTTCGACGTAGCGAGCCACCCAGTCCTGGGCGCGGCCGCGATATTCCGCTGCCTGGGCCGCGTCGGCGAAGCCCTCTCCGGACCAGTGCGCGGCTACCAGTCCGGCGGCGGCCCCGGGGCGGCGGCGCCCCGGGG
>JBOHHD010000832.1:0-5149 GCA_050700515.1 Pseudonocardiaceae bacterium | reverse complement strand
AAGAACGCCACAGAGTTACACAACTGTGATTCGAGAACCGACGAGGGAAAGATTTTATATAAAGTACTTAATTTAAATACAGGCCCTTACCCGTGAATGTTCCTTCATTTGGTGAACAACAACGTGTAGCGCGAGAACTCAACGCGCTCGCGAGCCGAACCAGGAATCTGATAAATAAACTGGTCGAGCATGGCGGATATGGGGAGACCAATGCTCACGAGTTCGACGCTGAGGCAGGGCTTGACTTCGGGCTGACGTTGGTGTTCATCGGGGCGACCCAACAGCAGCAGTGGGAGCGGCTCATCACGCTGCATGGCGGGCAGAACAGCGCGCAGCGCGCGTTCAAGCAGCGGCTGGTGAAAGAGTTGGACTCGCGTGGCACCGTCGATGTGTTGCGGCACGGTGTTGTCGATCATGGGGCGACTATTCAGCTGGCTTACTTCCGGCCCGCGCACGGACTGACCCCGGAGCTGGTCGCCCGATACGAGAACAACCACCTGTCAGCGACCCGGCAATTGCGATACGAAAGGGATTCGGACAAGTCCGTTGACCTGGCGCTGTTCGTCAATGGTATCCCGGTCGCCACGGTGGGGCTGAAGAATGCGCTGACCGGTCAGACCATCGACGACGCCAAGAAGCAGTACCGCAGCGATCGTGATCCGAACAATGTCACCCTCGGTCAGCGGGCTGTCGTGCATTTCGCCGTTGACACCGAGCGGATCGCGACGACCACTCGGCTGGCCGGTCCACAGACCCGGTTCCTCCCGTTCGACCAGGGGCATGGCAAGCATGCGGGCAACCCGCCCAATTCGGACGGGCACCGTAGCACCTATCTCTGGCAGTGGATGTGGCAGCGCGACGCCTGGCCAGATCTGCCGCAACGGTTCGTGCACGTGGCGAAAGTGCCCAGAGGCTCGCGGAAGCCGGCCACCATGATCTTCCCGCGGTTCCACCAATGAGACGCGGTTCGCAAGCTGGAGGCGGCGGCGAAGATCGACGGCGCTGGCCACGACTATCTGGTGCAACACTCCGCAGGTTCCGGCAAGTCCAACACCATCGCCTGGTTGGCCACCGGCTGTCCACGTTGCACGGCACCGACGACCGGCCGGTGTTCGACAAGGTCGTGGTGATCACCGACCGGCGGGTGCTGGACAGGCAACTTCAGGAGACCATCCACCAGTTCGAGCATGTACACGGCCTGGTGGAGAAGATCGACAATGGAGACGGCGACGTTGAAGACGGTGGCGGCGTTCGCCAACAGCCACGACGGGGGAACCCTGCTGATCGGCGTCAGCAACGACGGATCGATGGAGCCGACGTCTGCCGGGTACACGTGCACGCTTCGGGATTTCCGGTCGACGCCAAGGTCACGGTCGACAAGAACGGACAAATGATTAAGAAGACGGCATTTTATGTGCGTGCCGGCAACGCCACAAGAGAACTCGACGACACGGAGAAGGCAAAATACATTCTCGGTCGCTGGGGATCAAGCCCGTCGCTGTGACCAGTGGTTTGGGCCCCCGCTGCAAGAATCTTCAGCAACAAGGCAGCGATTGGCGAATATCTGGAGTTCGCCACCAAACCGGAGCTGGGCCGTCAGGCTCTCGCCGACCTGCACGCCGAACAAGCACTGCCCCCAGGGGTGACTGGCCTTGATCAACCACTTCATTCTCGCGCGATTGCCCGTGGGCGTCCGCAGCCTCGGGGCCGGTGCGTCGGCCGGTATGCTGCGCGGGTGGCGCAGCCCTCCGAGATCGAAATTCGGCTCACCGCGTTGGAGGCCCGCGTGGAGGAGGTTGCCGCCGACGCCGCAGCCGCCCGCCACCTGGCCGCTGCCCGCGACCACGACTTGGCCGACCTCGGCGTGAAAGTCGACGCAAACCGGTCGGCCATCAACGCCCTCGGCGTCCAGACCGCTGCCCGCTTCGACCGACTCGAACAGCACGTCAACGACGGGTTCAGCGAGATGCGCGGCAAACTCGACCAAGCCGCCGCAGGGCAACAGCAGATCACCGACCTGCTCACCACGCTCATCGCCGGGCAGGACGACCAGTAACCGAGAACTTGACCACCGCTTAGGTCATAAACCGCCCGGGCCGCGATCCTGGAGGCTGAACAGGTACACCGGCGGGCGCGGCTGCGGGCCGAGGCCGAGGCCGAGGAACTACGCAACGACCCCGACGATTCGCCGCCTCGCGTGAGTTGGCCGCGGAGATGGATGCCATCCGTGCGTGGTGATCTGTACCGGCTGAAGGCGCCCAAGGACGCCGCAAGAGCACGCACACGATCGATCAACGACTCTGGCCGGTTCGAAAGCGCGTAATCCTGGGCAGGCCAGCGGCCGGAACCTTCCCGTACTTCGCGCGGAGCGCATTTGTGAATACACGGTGATAGGGCTCGACCTCCGTAACCATGACCAGGCAGGAGCCGGGTGCAGCATGCGGCTCCAATCCCTTGGGTGCAGCGACAAAGTGCAGAAGGCCCGGATCGGTGCCGCCACCGTAACTCGGGCAATCCGTTCAAGCACAGTGGCGCAGGCGGCGGTATCATATTCGTACGCTACGCATCGACCTTCGACGGCCTGTGTAGCGGCGCTATCGACAATCCGGTATTCGAAGCCATCGTGGACGCCGACGTGCGGACCGGAGTACATCGCAATCCCGATCTCGAGGCGCACCCGAGTGGTTCCCTCTCGCCTATTTCCACCGTCCCGACGAGCTCCGCGACGAACTCAATACAGCCGGCTTTCGCCTCATCAGGTCATGGCCTTCGCTTACCGGGCGTTCAGCGCCTGGGTGAACCGGGGGGTGATCCAGTCGAGGACGTAAGGGACGCTCAGGACCGACGGGTAGGCGATTCCGACCGAGACATCGTTGGTCAGGTGGATGTAATCGCCGCGCTGAACGGCGGGGAGCTGCTGGAACAGCCGATTGTCTTCGAGGGAGGTACTGAATTCCTCGGAGTGGTAGCTCAGCATCACGACATCGGCGTCCAGGACATTGAACTGCTCCAGGCTCACCTGCGCAAAGCCCGGATAAGGCGACGACAGAACGGTCACCTTCGGCGACAGGACGAGACCGAGCTGTCCCAGCACGATCGCCGAGGTGTCCTGGGCGGAGCTAATCGTCCACACCTCCCCGGGGGCTGTCACCGGACCGGTTGGTGTAGGTCTTGCCTTCCCAGTCGGGGTGGGCGTCGCGGACCGCTGTCAGCTTGGCCTCGGTGTCCGCGACCAGGCGGCGGGCCTCGTTCCCGAGTCCGACCGCCTCGCCTACCCGGATGGTGCTCTGCTGCCAGGTGTCCCTCTGGGTGATGCTCGTCGGGCCGACGACTTTGGCGATCCGTTCGAGGCGTGGCCGGTCAGCGTCGTAGTCGTTGTTGGTGGTGTTGTAGGTGGTGGCCACGATGAGGTCGGGCTTGAGCGCAGCCACCTGCTCGAAGGGTAGGCCGCCGGTGTCTTTCACCAGCTCGACGCGCCGGGAGCCGAGTGCGGCGGCCGTCCATGGGTGGAAGCCGCTCTCCTGACCGAAAGCGGCCGACATGGCGACCGGAGTGATCCCGAGGGCGATGAGGGCATCGGCATCGACACTTTGACCTAGCACCACCACTCGAGTCGTCAGTGGCGTTGGGCTCGCGGTGCCGGTACCGCCGCCGGCCGGGCCGCTCTCGGAGCAGGCGGTGAGTCCCAGCAGCACGGCGCCGCCAGCCGTCCCTCGGAAAAACCTGCGACGGGTGACCGGACCCAGCCTCGTTCTTGATCGAGACCTAGTAAGAACGCCGAGGGGTGCCGCCGGGGGACGGAGGGGGCAGTGATGGTCACGACGACTCCAATATGAAGATCACCGGGATACCCTGATCATGTCGATCGTGCTTGCCCGGGTAGGCTGACCTTAACTCGAAGATCCCATCGAACAATATGAAAATCCCATCTGGACAATAGGCGAGTTATGTCCGAATTATCATCGCTATCCGCCCGGTAAATGGCGACCTCGCCGAGGTGGTCTACGCACTCGGCTCAGAACCTCTCGGCGACCTACCCGCCCGACGTCGAGTCAGGGCACTGATCTGGTATCAGCGGTCGCTCGTCCCGGAATCGGTGGCTGCCTTTCGGTCGACCGTCGTGCTGGCCCATCCGCTCCGGAGGGATACCCAGACCTGCCGTGATCCGCGTGAGTAACTGGTGGTTCTCCACGCTAGTGAGCGAGGGCGGGTGCCGGAGCATCGAGGTCCGCGAGCTGCCATGGCCGCACGACGAGTACCAGTACCACCAGCGCCAGAGCCAGCGCGGTGGCCATGACGGCACCCATCGCGGTGGCGTCGTTACCCACGACACCGACCAGCGGCGACACGGCGGCCCCGATCCCGAACTGGATGGCACCCAAGAGCGCGGCGGCGGTACCGGCGGCTTCGCCGTGGCGGCTCAGGGCCAGCGCGGGCGTGTTGGGCAGAGTCAAGCCGGCGGCGAACAATGTCGCCCACAGCGGCACCAGCACGCCGATAAGGCCGCCGAAACCGGTGAGCGAGGCCGCCAACAGCAGCAGGCCAGCCGCCGTTCCGGCCAGCACGGCGGCCAGTAGCAGCTGGCGGGGCTCGAAGCGGCGCAACAGGTAGGCGTTGACCTGGGTCGCGCCGATCAAGAAGATCGCGCCGATCCCGAACAGCAGGCCGAAGCCCTGCTCGTCGAGGCCGAACTGCTGTTGGAACACGTATGACGACCCGGCGACGTAGGCGAACATCCCCGACATCACCAGGCTCGCGGTCAGCATGAGGCCGACGAATACCCGATCGGTGAGCAGTCCGCGGTAGGTCCGCAGGGTGGGTCCGATCCGGGCGGTGCGGCGGCGGTGGCGGGGCAACGTCTCGGGGAGCAGGCGGACGGCGATCGGCAGCAACACCAGCCCGTAGAGCGCAAGCGCGACGAACACGCCGCGCCAGGAGGTGAAGCCCAGCAGTGCCCCGCCGATGGTCGGTGCCACGATCGGGGCGGCGCCCATGACCAGGATCAACCGCGAGAGCAGCATCGCGGCGGCCCGGCCGGTGTAGAGGTCGCGGACGATCGCCAGCGCGATCACCATGCCGGCCGCCGCGCCCGCCCCCTCCAGCACCCGCAGGACCCCGAGTATGGCGATGTTCGGGGCGACGGCGCACA
>JBOHHD010000831.1:0-11548 GCA_050700515.1 Pseudonocardiaceae bacterium | reverse complement strand
TCGTAGGCCACGCAGACCGGCACGGTGTCCAGCCCGGAGAGCACGTCGAGCTTGGTGAGAAAGTAATCGGTGATCCCGTTCACCCTGGTCGCGTACCGCCCGATCACCGCGTCGAACCAGCCGACGCGTCGCGACCGACCGGTGGTGACCCCGATCTCCCCGCCGGCCTTGCGCAGCCGCTCGCCCATCGCGTCGTGCAGTTCGGTGGGGAAGGGACCCGAGCCGACCCGGGTGGTGTACGCCTTGAGGATCCCGATCACTGATGTGATCTTCGTGGGGCCGATGCCCGAACCGACGCAGGCGCCGCCCGCGGTGGGGCTGGAGGACGTGACGAACGGGTAGGTGCCGTGATCGACATCGAGCAGTGTGCCCTGGCTGCCCTCCAGCAGCACCGTCTCGCCGCGCTGCAGGGCCTGGTCGAGCAACAACCGGGTGTCGGCGATGCGGTGGGCGAAGCGCGCGCCCTGCTCCAGCACCGTGTCCACCACCTGGTCGATCTCCAGCGCGCGGCGGTTGTAGACCTTCACCAGGATCTGGTTCTTGTACCCCAGCGACGCCTCGACCTTCTGCCGCAGGATCTTCTCGTCGAGCAGGTCCTGGGCCCGTACCCCGATCCGGGCCACCTTGTCCTGGTAGGCAGGCCCGATACCGCGCCCGGTGGTGCCGATCTTGGCTTTGCCCAGGTAGCGCTCGGTGACCCGGTCGATCGCGACGTGGTAAGGCATGATCAGGTGTGCATCGGCGGAGATCAGTAGTCGGGTGGTGTCGACGTCGCGGGCCGCCAGGCCGGCCAGCTCGTCGAGCAGCACGCCGGGATCGACCACCACGCCGTTGCCGATCACGTTGGTCACCCCGGGGGTGAGAATCCCGGACGGGATGAGATGCAGCGCGAAGTCCTGCCCGTCGGGCAGGACCACGGTGTGTCCGGCATTGTTGCCCCCCTGATAGCGCACCACCCACTGGACCCGCTCGCCCAGCAGGTCGGTGGCCTTGCCCTTGCCCTCGTCGCCCCACTGGGCGCCGATCAACACGATCGCAGGCATGTGGTACTCCAACGCAGGTAGGTAGTACTCCAAGAACGAGCCGCGCTCTCGTTCGATGGCTCGGGCGTTCCGTGGATCGGACGCTCGGTGGGCCGGGCCCACCGTGGAGTGTGGCGCGGCCGGTGTTGGCGCGCGAATGCGGTTGCCGAGCGTAGACCCAGGAGGTGGGCGTGGCCGTGGCGGTGGTCCTCACCTGTGGGGACGCTCGCTGGCCCGGTGCGGGTTCGACCACCGCCCTGCCTGCCCGCCCCGGACGTGACGACCTCAGCGAGCCACTGGCCGGGCTGGACGGTCGCCGGCTGGTGGTCTGCGGCACCGACGCGGACCTGGCCGCCGTGCTGCTGCGGCTGCTGCGCACCTCGTCGCTGACGGTGCCAGTGGGCTACGTACCCACCGCGGCGTCGTCGGCCGTCGCCCGGCTGTGGGGACTGCCGGTGGCGCCATCAGCGGCAGCCTCCCTCGCGCTGGGTGGAACGCCGGACCCGGTGCCCCTGGTGCGCGACGACGCCGGTGGCGTGCTGCTCGGCCGCGGTGTGGTGCGGCCGGTGCGGGGCGTGGCCTACTGCGACGACGACCTGGTGCTCCGGGGATCTGCCTCCCGGCTGGAGGTGACCCCGGACCGGGAACGCGGGCTGGTCGTGCGGGTGGTGCGCCGCAGGCTGGTCAGGAGAGGGGTACGCCATGCCGCCGGACGCGCCGTACAGCTGGGTTGCGCCCCGACCACCGTCTGGCGCGACGGCATCCCGGAACGCACTCCCGACCGCTGGACCTGGTACCGCCACCCCGACCCCTGGCACCTAATCCGCCCCTAACCCCGGCGTGTCCTGCACCCGTGCCCGGCGCGTCCTTCGCCCGTGCCCGGTGTGTCCTGCGCTCATGCCCGGTGTGTCCTGCGCCCGTGCCCGGTGTGTCCTGCGCCCGTGCTCACTCACCTATTTGCGGTGGTGTGACGAAGCACGCCGCCATGAGGGGTAGCAATTCACCATCAGCAACTGCGACCCTGAACTGAATACCACCGCGACGGCGTTTAGCGGCACATCCCTACCGTTCACTTCGTTGTAGTGGGTGGTTCACATAAATGTCTCACATTCTGTCACGCACGTTTCGACCACATGACACATCGAGCGTGATCGGTCAGCGTAGTTACTTTCTCCCTGACCAAAAAGAAGGATGTGCCGTGAGCAGCTCCCATGGTCAACTGCGCCTAATAGTCACTGCTTTCACGCTGGTATTCGGAGTGGCTCTGTCCTGCACCCCGCCCGCAAGCGCCACCCCGCCCGGGATCCCCAGCCTGGCCGAGGCAAAGACAATGCTCGCCGAGCTCACCACCGCCGCTGAAGGGCCCCAATCGGGCTATTCCCGCGAAAAATTCCCGCACTGGACCATCGTCTCGGGCACCTGCGACACCCGGGAACGGGTGCTGCTTCGCGACGGAGTGGGGGTGCAGGTCGGACCTGGTTGCTCCCCGACGTCGGGCAGCTGGCCCAGCCCCTACGACGGGGCAACCTGGTCCGATGCCTCCGATGTGGACATCGACCATGTGGTGCCGCTGGCCGAGGCATGGCGCTCCGGAGCGTCGGGATGGACCCAGGCCGACCGCGGGTCGTTCGCCAATGACTTGCACGGTCCGCAACTGATCGCCGTCACCGATAACGTGAACCAGGCCAAGAGCGACCAGTCACCGGACCAGTGGAAGCCACCGCTGATGTCCTACTGGTGCACCTATGCGTCGATGTGGGTCGAGGTCAAGCACACCTGGCACCTCACCGCAACCAGCGCCGAGGTCACCGCACTCGACGACATGCTGAACACCTGCTGATCCCGGCGTGTCCGGTCCCCATGCCCGGCGTGTCCGGTCCCCATGCCCAGTGTGCCCGGCTCTCCTGCTCCGCCCCGGTAAAGTCGACCACGGCACCCGGGCGTCGGCGGTTGCCGTACACGATGCGCCTGGTCTCCAGGCCCCTGGCCGCCTTGCTCTCCGGACGCTTGCGCATGCTTCTCCTCGAATGTCGTCAGGGGGGATAGCGGCGAACCACCGATCGCGGCGGACATGAACCTGAGGTCCGCGCTCGCCCCGATCGCGCACGCCGGACAGCACAGTTCAGGCGTCGGCGCGGCCAGCAGCTCGACCTCGACGGGCAGCGGGCACCCGCACAGGGCCTCAAGCCAGCCCCGCTCCGGCGCGGCCTCGATGTCGCACCGCGCAAACCGCATGCTGGGTGTCCCCGTCACCCAAGCCCCACCACATCCCCGGGGCATTCATGGGGTGGGACCCGACCGACCGCCGGGAGCCGGCGTGCTGGGCGCGCTCATCATGGGCTCACGAGCCCATCGGCAATCTTGCGGGCGTCGGCGTCGCTGAACCTGATCGCCTCCGAGTTCAGCCCGTAGCGGTAGCGCAGCCACCCGCCGGACTCCTCCCGGACGAACAGCAAAGTGCACGGCTTGCCGTCGAGCTCGCCCAGGACGGCGACCCGACGCCGCCGGGTCTGGCTGACCCAGGAGGCGGGGAGTGGATCCGGTGGGGTGATCATCGGAACAACTCCGTGACCGGCGACCCCAGCACGATGAGCCCGATCAGGACAACCAGGGTGATGATCCACCCCCGGACCCGCGCCACCCGCCACCGGCCCCGGAGACGCCGGGGGGTCGAGAGTGGACGCTGCGGGATTGGTAGGTCACTCATAGCGCCACACAGTTGCGCGTGCGCAACGCGTGAGCTATTCCCCCGGAAAAGACCGCCGAAATCGCTCCGAACGAATTTCAACAGGCGGGCTAAACCAGCCTCGCCCGATACGCCATCCCGCGCAGCTCAGCACTCAGCGCGTCATCACGAGACCGCATCACCAACTCGCCGAGGAGCCGCCGCGTGCCAGGTGCCCGCCACACGCTCTCCGGGCTGATCCGCTCGGCCGCCCGCAACGCGGGCACGGCCTCCGCACGCCGCTGTGGCAACTGCGAGACGACGCGAGCGCGAGCAACGTGTGCAGTGACCTGCCGACCAGGCGGCAGTACGGTCATGTTGACCCCCTCGCAGAGCCACGCGGCACGCTCGTGATCCCCCGACTCCAACGCGACGCTGACGCGCCACAGCGCGACGTTGGACGGGCCGAAGCTCATCCAGTACGCGTTACCCTCCCCGGTCCGCGACGCCAGCTCCGCGGCATGGGCCAGCGGCGCCTCGATATCCGCGGGCCGCAGTTGAGCGGCCGCGAGCAGGCACCGGCTCAGGGTCAGCATCCCGTCGAGCTCCAGGTCCCCAGGTTCCGGCGCGGCGTCCAATGCTTGGGCCGCCAGATCAAACGCACCCCGACCCACCAACCCGTTGGCCGCGCCGAACGCCACCACCCCCAGCGGCGCAGGCTCGTCGAGACGCTGCGCGGCGTCCCGACCCGCGCGCACGGCCTGCCAGCAGAGGTCATGCGATGCGGACACGCTGAATAGGTATGCCTGCAACCCCTTGATGGAAAGCACCGCGGCCAGCCGCAGCAGCACCCCGACATCGCGTCCCGCGCCGATAGACGTGTACAGGTCTCGGTATATACCCGGCAGTATCGTCCCAGCCTCCGCCAGCCGCAGCGTCTGCGCGGCATCCAGTGCCGTGTGCACCCGCGCTGTGAGCTGCTCGGCGGACTGCACCTGCCCGCCAGGCTCACCCAGGTCTACGGCTTGCATCGCATCACGGACCTGGTTCACCGCAGTTTCCGTGGCGGGGTCGGGCCGAATGTCAGCCCCTATGGCGAACAGCTCCTGTGGTGAGACCTCCAGGGCCTCGGCCAGAGCCACGATCATGGATCGGCGGGACAGCGCACGCCGGCCGTTCTCAAGGTTTGAGAGATGGCCTTCGGTGATGCCCGCTAATCCGGCCACCACATCGAGAGTCTTACCGCTCCTCGCCCGGAGTAACCGCAGCCGACGGCCGACGGCGACCGCTTCCTCCGACTCGTCTGCGTTCATGGGGTCAGAGTACTTGCGTACCCGCAATCCCCTCCGACACCGCGCAACCCCTCAGCCCATCACTCCAGACCCAGTGCCTCAGCCGCGGTGGGGTCGCATTCGTCGAGGAAATCCCGGCACCGCAGCGCCTCGGCGTCCTCGCCGATCTCGGCGGCAGCCCGGGCCAACCAGGCCAACGCCCGCAGGAAACCCTGGTTGGGATAATGCGACCAGGGCACCGGCCCGTGCCCACCCCAGCCGGCGCGACGCAGCTGGTCCAGACCGCGGTGGTAGCCGGTGCGGGCGAAGGCGTAGCCGGCGACGGCGTCCCCCTCGTCGAGGGCCCGCTGCGCCAGCGCCGCCCACGCCGCCGAGAACTCGGGATAGGCCGCCGCCGCGGTCGCGGGATCGTCCGCGGCCGCGAGCGTCGCCTCCGCGTCGGGTTGCTCGGGCAGCAGCGTCGGGTTGGGTCCTAGCAGGTTGCCGTGCACGCTCATGGCTACATTCTCTCGGGATGTCACACCACGCCAACCCGGCGGGGCACTCAACCCGCGAGCATGCGACCCGCCGAGCGTAGGTTGTCGCAGGCTTGGGCGACTCGGGCGGCCATCCATTGTTCGGCCATTTTGAGGTAGGAGCGCGGGTCGTAGAGCTTCTTGTTGCCGACCTCGCCGTCGATTTTGAGCACTCCGTCGTAGTTCTTGAACATGTGCTCGGCGATCGGGCGGGTGAACGCGTACTGGGTGTCGGTGTCGACGTTCATCTTGATCACGCCGTAGGAAAGCGCCTCGCGGATCTCCTCCAGCAACGAACCCGACCCGCCGTGGAAGACCAGATCCAGCGGCTTGGCCTCGTCGGGCAGGCCCAGCCTGCGGGCGGCCACGTCCTGCCCCATCCTCAGGATCTCCGGGCGCAGCTTGACGTTACCCGGCTTGTACACCCCGTGCACGTTGCCGAACGTCGCGGCCAGCAGGTAGCGGCCCCGCTCCCCGCCGCCGAGGGCTTCGACGGTGTGCTCGTAGTCCTCAGCGGTGGTGTAGAGCTTGTCGTTGATCTCGCCCACGACGCCGTCCTCCTCGCCGCCGACGACGCCGATCTCCACCTCCAGGATGACCTTGGCCTTCGCGCAGGCATCCAGCAGGTCCGCGGCGATGGCGAGGTTGCGGTGCAGCTCGGTCGCCGAGCCGTCCCACATGTGCGACTGGAACAGCGGGTTCTCCCCGCGGGCCACCCGCTCCTGGGAGATCGCGATCAGCGGCCGGACGAAGGTGTCGAGCTTACCCTCGGGGCAGTGGTCGGTGTGCAGCACGACGTTGACCGGGTACCTCGCGGCCACCACGTGCGCGAACTCGGCCATCGCCACCGAACCGGTGACCATGTCCTTGACCTTGCTTCCGGAGGCGAACTCCGACCCGCCGGTGGACAGCTGCACGATACCGTCGCTCTCCGCCTCGGCGAACCCGCGCAGCGCGGCGTTCAGTGTCTCGGACGAGGTGACGTTGATCGCCGGGTAGGCGAACTCGCCTGCCTTCGCGCGGTCGAGCATCTCGTTGTAGACCTCGGGAGTCGCGATGGGCATGGTGGTGACCTCCGGGTACGTGCTTGGGCTTGATGTTCGCAAGATGTATCGGCCGGTGCTCCGGCGAGGTGAACCCGCTCCGGACACCTGCCTGAGAAAGCTCGGGGAAGCTTAGAGAAGCTCGGAGAAGCCTCTGGACGTAGCAGCACGAGCGCCTCGGACTCAGCGTAGAATACTCCTTGTGACCAGCGCAAACCCGGAAAGGTGACGTGTCGGCGGGACGCGCTCGGAGCACCTTCTCGGGGTACCTCCGGATGGGGTACTTCCCGAGGGCGGGCCGCGCAACCGGGGGGCGATCACGGGAAGCGGTCGCGACGACACTGGGCCGGCTGTGGGTGGCGGACATCACAGCGACGACTACTACGTCCACCTCCCGCCCACGCTGAGCCTCGAAGATTTGTATCGCCAGCACCGGCCGGTGCCCTGGCCGGAGCGATCAGCCTCTGGTGACCATCGGGCGCCCGGCCTCATCTGTGGAGCTGCCGGTACCTTAGTGAGGTGACGCCCCTCCTCGCCGCCACGCCGCTCGCCCTCCTGCCTTCCTGGCTTGCCCCCGAGCAATTGCTGCAGATGTTGGGCCCGTACGTGCTCATCGGACTGTGCCTGATCGTGTTCGCCGAATGCGGCCTGCTCATCGGGTTTTTCCTGCCCGGGGATTCGCTGCTGTTCACCGCAGGGCTGTTCGTCGCGAACGGCCTCATCGGCGCCCCGATATGGCTGGTGTGCGTGCTGCTCACGGTGTGTGCCATTGTGGGCAACATCGTCGGCTATTATATCGGTCGCGCCGCAGGGCCGGCGCTGTTCACCAGACCCGATTCCCGGCTGTTCAAGCGCGAGTACGTGGACAAGACGCACCTCTTCTTCGAGAAATACGGACCACGGGCGATCGTGCTGGGCCGTTTCGTGCCCATCGTGCGCACCTTCATCACGGCGACCGCCGGGGTGGGCCGGATGGACCCCGGCAAGTACTTCACCTACTCGATCATCGGCGGGATCGCCTGGGCCACCGGTGTCACTCTGCTCGGATTCTGGCTCGGCCGGATCACCTTCGTCAAGGAGAACGTGGAGTTGATGCTCGTCGGCATCGTGGCGTTGTCGCTCCTCCCGATCGTCGTGGAGGTCGTCAAGAGCCGCCGGGAGAATCGGCGAACGGCGGGCGTAGGTTGATGTCACCCATGTCCACCCTGCTGACGATAATGGCATTCGGGGCACTCGACTCGGCTGGACCGGCCACCGTATGGCTCGTTGTCACCACGTTCGTGTTCATCGAATCCGCGCTCATCATCGGCATGTTCCTGCCCGGCGACTCGATGCTGCTCGCCGCCGGGGTCGTGCTGGCCCAACAAGCAGACGCCACACATGCCTGGGCATTGTCCGTGACGGCAACCCTGTGCGCCATCGGCGGAAATTACGTCGGTTATCTGCTCGGACGACGCACCGGTACCCGGGTATGGGCCCGGGAAGGCGGCCGGGTGCTCAACCGCCATCACCTCGAACGAGCACATCGGTTCTTCGAACGATGGGGCTTCTGGGCCGTCGTGGTCGCCCGCTGGTTACCGTGGGTACGCACGCTGGCCCCGGTGGTCGCCGGCGCGGCCCGCATGGACCGTCGGGTGTTCGTGTCCGCCAGCATCATCGGGGCGGTGGCCTGGGTGCCCGTGGTGATCCTGCTCGGCTACTACGCGGCCGGCATCATCGAGGGACTGCCCTGGCTGGAACCGTTGATCACGATCCTGGTGGTGGTCTGCTTCACCGCCACCATCGTGGTCGGGATCTGGCGCTACCACCAGGACATGCGCAAACCGGTGGACGAGAGCTCCGATCTACCGGCGGGGGAGCTCAACCAGCCGGTTCCTTGACCGACTGGGCATGATGGTGCGGATGCCACGTCACCATGCCACGGCGCGCGGACCGCGCTCCCCTGACCGGCCGACCGCCCGGCCGCCTGAGCGGCAACGCCTCAGCAGCGTCTGGCGAATCGCCATCGGGGCCGTGCTGGGAGCGTCGACGGCGTTGGTGGTGGTCGCGATGAGCGGGTTGAGCAGCGGGATGCCGCTCATCTCATCGGGCGGGTCCGGCGCTGTGGTCAGCGCCCAGCCGCTGCGGGCGCCCGCACACACCTGCCTGATCTGGCAAGCGCTGGACGCCTCCGACGCCCGCCAGGTGAACTGCGCAGAGCCGCACCTGTTCGAAGTGACCGCGACGGTGGATCTCAACGACCTCGATGCCCTCGATGCCCATGCCCCCTTCCCCGACCCGGCGAGCTGGCGCCCGCTGATGACCACCCACTGCACGGAGCGGACCAACCAGGCGCTGGCCGACCGCTTCGACCCCTTCGGCCGGTTCACCGTCGGAGCGATCAAGCCCAGCGAGGACAGCTGGCGACGGGGAGATCGGACGTTGCGCTGCGGCGTGCAGTACTCCGGTCGCTCCGGGGTGCTCTACCTCACCACCGGCAGCGTGGTGGGCCAGGACATGTCCGACGTGCACTCCCCCGGCACCTGCCTGGGCAACGACGGCAAGGCCGTGGGCGAACCGACCGACTGCGCAGGCCCGCACGCCATCGAGGTGGTCGGAGTGGTCGATCTCAGCAACGCCTTTCCCGGGGACCACCCCGACGAGGGCGCGCAGGACGGCGTGCTGGACGCGGAGTGCACCCGGCTGGCCGGGGAGTTCGCCGGCGGCCCCGACGTGGTCACCGAAAAGAAGCTCACGGTCTTCTGGGAGACGCTGCGACCGGAGAGCTGGCAGGCCGGGAGCAGGCGGGTGGACTGCCGGCTGGGGGCGTTCCTGCCGGACAAATCCGGTTTCGCCCCGGTGACCGGCAGCGTCACCGGCCCCGTGCAGATCGGCACCGAATCCGCCGCCCCGGCCGCCAGCACCCCCGGGCAGCCGTCCTCGATCACGGTGTCCCCGGTGACCGAGGCCGCCACTCCCGCACCTCGTTGATGGGCACTTGGTGTTGATGGGCACTTGGTGCAGCGCTGACCGGTTCGAGGAACTGGTCGCCGAGGCGCTCGATCTGATCCCGGCGGAGCTGACCGCCGCGATGGACAACGTGGTGGTGCTGGTGGACGGCCGACACCCGGATGAGCCCGGGCTGCTGGGCCTCTACGAGGGAATCGCGCTGACCGACCGGGACTCCCACTACGGTGGCATCCTGCCCGATCGGATCACCGTCTACCGCGACGCCCTGCTCGAGCACTGCGACGACGAGGAGCACCTGGTGGACGAGGTCGCGGTGACCGTGGTGCACGAAATCGCCCACCACTTCGGCATCCCCGAGCACCGCCTGCACGAGCTCGGCTGGGGTTGAGATCACGCCGACCCCCGGCTGCAGGGATTGAATCACTTCGGGTTGCAGCTGGCTCGCCACGTCGCGGCGACCCGCGCCTGACGCACGATCCGCACCAGCTACGACTCGCGCACGGGATCGGCGCTGTCCTGCCGGGCCGGCTCGGCTTCACTCAAGAGACGCTCGGCTTCGTTCAATTCCGGCGGCCGGCTGTCGCCGGTTGCGGCGATCGGGCGGGTCAAGATGTCGGCGGGGATCGGTTCGGGGGCGAGGAACGCGCCGATGCGTACCAGGGCGAGCGCGGCCGGGTCGACCTCGGCATCGGCTGACCAGGCAGTACCTCGATCGCCCGACCGCGGCCACCGCGGCCGAGACCAGTCCGAATGTTCGTGCCGCTTCGGTGTCGAAGGCCACCGGGTCGAAGGTGGCCTTGGCATGCTGCGGGACGCTCGTCCGCCGGCCCGCTCGGTTGGGTCGGCGGTGTGCTGACCGGTTGGGAGAAGCACACCGTAGTGAAGGTCACCGCAGTGATCCGGCGGGTGCGGGTGGCCGGGGTGATCTATTCCTGGCCGGGCCTTCTGCTGTCGGCAGCGTGGACCTGGCCGAGTCGGTTCCGGCGGGGCGTGGACTCGATCGGGGGGTCGGCACGTAGCCTGATGCCCGCCCCTCACCGGAGTGTTCCGCCCCGGGATGACCGCCCCCGGGCATCGGTGAAGGCTCATAACTCTTGGTGAATCAGTGGTGCTCGAATGGACGTTGGCGAAGCGTGCACGATCGGCGAGCGGCTTCGCATGATCCGCAAACGGCGTGGGCTGGGCCTGACCGTGGCGGCCGGACTCGCCGGCATCAGCAAGCCTTCTTTGTCGATGCTGGAACGGGGGGAGCGCGGGTTCAACCGGCGCGGTCTGATCGAGGACCTCGCCGCGGCAGTGGGCTGCTCGGTGACCGACCTGACCGGCCAGCCCTACCTGCTGCCGGATCGGGAGAGCGCACGCGCGAAGCTGATCATCATGCGGATCGAGCACGGGCTCGACGAGGCCACCCTCGATGACGTGCCCGATCTGCGGCCACAGCCGTTGGTCGCGCTGGGTGACTGGGTGGCTTCGACCTCCGAGCTGCGCGACAACGCAAGCTACCGGCCCGCGGGCGAGGGCATCGACGCCGTGCTGATCGACTTGCAGGTGCACGTGACCACCTGCGGTGGCCTTGAGCGCCGACACGCGGCCGGACTGCTGGCTCAGGCCGCCCACCACGCTTTTGTACTGGCGACCACGTTCGGCTATCTGAACTTGGCGCAGATTGCGGCGCGGCGTGCCGTCGACGCGGCTCGGATTGCTGAACGGCCCGAGCTGGAGGCGTTCGCGATGTTTGCCTGGGCGCCGAAACCCTCGGATTGCTGCACCTCATGCGTGCCCACCTCGTGGCCAGGGACAACAACGCCGACTCCGCTCAGGAGCACTGGGACGAGGCGGGGCGGGGCGCGATTCTGACCGGTGAGCGCAACGGACTACGGCAGCACTTCGGATCGGCCAACGTCAACGTGTGGCGGGTGGCCATCGGCGCGGAACTCGGGCACGGCCCGGTAGTCGCCGAGCGCGTCGCGCGTGCGCCGATCGACCTGGACGTCCTGGGCAGCAATGACGGCATCGCCGCCCTGCAGTTCAATCTGGCACGGTGCTGGACGCAGGCTGGCAG
>JBOHHD010000830.1:0-5848 GCA_050700515.1 Pseudonocardiaceae bacterium | reverse complement strand
ATCCGGGACAGACCAGACGGCGATTTCCCCACCCGGCAGCTGCTCCAGCTGCCAGGCGATCTGCTCTCCGCTGACCGCGTCCCAGATCCGCCCCGTGGCATCGTTGCTGGTGGTCAGCACCCGGGTGCCATCCGGGCTGAACACCCCAGCCCCCACTGCCCGGGTGTGGCCGGTGAGGGTGTGCAGCAGCTCGCCACCGACCGCGTCCCACACCCGCCCCGTGGCATCACCGCTGGTAGTCAGCACCCGAGTGCCATCCGGACTGAACACCCCACCCACCACCCAGCCGGTGTGACCGGTGAAGGAGGCACACCGAGCGTGTTCGATGTCGGCTCCCGGGTTGGGAGCGACGAGCCAGCCCGATCTGTTCGGCGGGTTGGTCGGTCGGCACCGAAGTGCTTGAGCCCGATAGGCGGTCGAGCGGTCCCATCGCGCGCCGTCGAGGGCGCAGTTCCGCAGTACTGTGCCGGTCAGCCGGGCCTGGCTCAGGTCGGCGCCGCGGAGGTCGCTGTCGAGCACCTCGGTCCGGGTGAGGATGGCACCGGTGAGGTCTGCGTCTCGTAGATCGACCATGTCGAGGACGGCGTTGCTCAGATCTGCTCCCGCGAACGAGATGTGCCGCAGGTCGAGCAGCCGGCCGTCGTCTGCCCCGATCCGCCAGCCTCGCAGGTCCAGGCCGTTGAGCCGGGATCCGCCCAGCCGGTGGTGGGGGTAACCGACGCGCACCGCGGCCAGTCCATAGCCGAATGCCAGCACGGCCGCCGCGCCGTCGGTGACGGCCAGTGCGGCAAGTGCGTTCAGGCAGCTTTGCCTGCGCTGGGCGTCCAGGCCCGCGAGGTGCTGGCCGAGGAAGGCGAGCGTCTCCCGGCTGGGTATCGGCATGCTCCAGCGCCGCGGTGCGTCGGATGCGTCGGGCTCCAGCGCCCGCAGCAGGTACCGGGACAGGAAGTACTCCCGCAGCGAGGTGTGCGCGAAGGTGAAGGCGTCGTCGTCACGGCGGACCAGGAAAGTAGCGGTGCGCAGGTCCTCCTTCCACAGCGTGGGGTCACGCGTGGCGTAGTGCAGTTCCAGGTCGCGACGGCCCGCCAGGAACTCCAGCAGCAGCCGCTCGACGTCGTGCACCGTCCACGCCGTCTCACCGGAGCGCCACAGCTGCGCGGCGAGGTGCTCCATCACCAGCTGTTTGTGCTCGGGCAGCAGCGAGTGCTTGCCGTCGTCGCGGCCGAGCCACTGGTCGACGAACGAGGCGTAGAGGTCGACAGCCTGCACCTCCCGTCCGTCGAGCTTGGTCTGCTCGATCAGGGTGAGCTGTTCGGTGATCATGCGCAGGGTCAACGGCCGTTCGGCGATCTCCCGAAGGTTGTGCACGCTGTCGATGGTGTCGAGCAGGGCCTCGACTTCCCGCCCGGGCACGTTGGTGCGCAGGTACTCCCGGATCTGCTGCTCGTCGAAGGGCAACATGAGCAGGGCGAGGTACTCCCGGGCGGGGGGGCCGTCGCGGTGCTGCCCGGTGAAATGGGTGGTCTCGTCGCGGATCGAGCGGAAGTAATGGGTACGGCAGGTGAGCAGCAGCTTGCTGGGCGCGTCCGACCGTGGCTGCCCCGCCGGGGAGATCTGCCAGGTGTCCTCCGTGGCCCGCCACAGCGTCCGGGTGAACATCTGCCCCTGGCGCGGGTCCAGATGCACCAGCACCTCGTCGAGCCCCTCGAAGATCAGCACACAGTTTCCGGCCGCGACCTGGCCCAGCACATCGTCGGCGGACGGACGGCGCCCCGGCACCTCGGTCGCGTCCAGCAGGGCCTCGATGATCCGCCGCAGGTTCGGAGCCGCTGTGGCCACGGGCCGCGGCAGATCGCGCAGGTCGAACAGGATCGGCAGTGGCACCGACGGGTCGTCGGCGCGACTCCGCAACAGGTGCTCGGTGAGCAGCCTTGTGGTGGTCGTCTTGCCCATGCCGACATCGCCGAGCAGCGCGCACAGGTAGGTGGCCTCCGTGCGATCGGTCGCCCACTCCGCCAACCGCTCGATAGCGTGGACACGCTGCCCCCGAGGGCGCGTCCCCCCGCCGCCGAGCTGCTCCGCGAAATCGGTCACCCCCACATAAGAGGCGACGATGTGCTCGTGACCGAAGTCCCGAGCCAGGCGTCCGTGCAGCCACCTGCTCAAGTCGCCGCCGCCCTCCGCTCCCCGGGCGAAGTCGAGCCCCGTCGTCCACGCCCTGTCGGCAAGCCGGGTTTCGATGAGCACTTGGCACTCGTGGACGAACTCCTCCTTGGCCATCTGCCGGTTACGTGCGCTGAACGGCCGGGGCCGCTGGTAGGTCTCCGCCAACGGCAGGCCCTGGTCGTCCAGCGGACCGGGCGGCAGTCCGCCCAGCGCCACGAGCACCGGACGGCATCGAGTCGCCGCCAGCCACGAGCTGTCACCTCCGGAATCGAGCAGGTAGGCGGTGGAGACCAGGACCAGTACCACATCGGCCTGCTCCACCAGCTCACGACGAGATGCGGCGATGTCGCGGCCCAGCTCGATGTCGTGCGCACTCGTCACGCGAAACGTCCGGTCCCGGCGCAGGGCGAGCAGGTCCCGGAGCAGCCTCACGAATTCCGACTCCTGGTGGCGCACCCGCTCGGCCGGATCCCGCGCGATGCTGACGTACACGGTGGTGACCAACGGCGCGTCGAGCACCTCGGCCACCGTCGGCGCCACCAGCCGATCGCCGCTGCCGCGTCGCACCCCCTTCGCGGACAGTTCAGCCAGCTCGACGTCCGCGGTATCGGTGCCCTCGAACCAGCAGGAACGCCCCTGCGGAGCGGTCTTGCGACCGTCGACCACCAGACGGAGATCGACCTGCGTCTCGCCGATCGCCTCGTTCACGGCAGCGCGGAACTTGCGGAAGGCGGCCTGGGCGGTCTGCTCGTTCCCCCCTGGAGTCGCCAGCGCCAGGGCCTGGTCCAGCGGAATCCCGCCGTCGTCGGTGATCGCGTCGGCCAGCAGCCGCAGCCGCTGCAGCTGACGCGGCGCGAGATCGTCTTTCAGCTGGTCCAGATAGCGCACCACGGCCCGCTGTGGCAATCGTGGCGTGATCATGAATCTCCCCGGATCCGCCGCTGGATGGCAGTGGCCAGATCACGGACGAACCGTTCCCGACCAGCACCCCTGGTCTCGGTGAACCACCGCCCCTCCGAGGTGAAGATCTGATGGCATTCGACGCCGTGCAGCGTGCGGCTGCCATCCAGCTCGACGCGTTTGAGGCCCACCGGTAAGGCGCCCTTGACGGCGCTCGGCCCGATGAACTTGGGTAATTCGTCTTCGGCGATGAAGCTGCTCGCGAAGAAGCCGGGGCTCAACAGCAGCACGCCGTAGTCGCACACGGCGAGGCGGGCGAGGATCCGCTGACGCCATCCTTCGCCACGCGGTCGAGGTGACACCAGCTCAGGAACAGCCGCACGACGATCGAACTCGCCACCGCAGTCTCCTTCACGTTCGTCACGAGGGAGTCACGAGAGCTGACAGGAGTCGTGGTGCAACAGCGGGTCAGCTGCGATCGCACCCAGGAGGCCGGGACGACCAGCGGAGAGGTGAAATTCAGCGCAGGGTGACCTGGCGGCTGCGCAGGCCGCGCAGGGCGCGGCGCTCGGCCTCGGTCAGGGCGGGGCCGTTCAGGGCGTCGGCCAGGCGCTGCGTGAAGGCCGCCGCGGGTTTGATCCACTCCCGGGCGTGCTGCTCGGGGTCGACGTCCCAGACCGGCACCAGCAGCCCGTGCGCGCGGAAGGTGCCCGCAAAACGGGAGCCTTCGCCCAGGTTCAGTTCATCGCGGGTGGCGAGCCGGGCCAGCGCGGCGAGCAGCTGCTCCTCCGGCTCCGGACGCACCCAGCGCAGGTGCGCCTTGTCGCCGGCCTCGACCCAGTAGGCCGCCTCGATCCCCTCGCCGGTGATCGGCTCGGTGGGCAGGATCGCCTCGTTGGCGCGCTGCATCGACAGCGCCATCGGACCCGTCGGGAGGTCGTCGCCAGGGATCCACCAGGAGAAGTTGGGGTACATGGTCACGTCGAGTACCGCGTCGGGAACCAGCAGGTCCTGCAGCCGGATCTGCTCGTCGCTCTTGGGGTCGACAGTGGTCAGCAGCGCGCCGGGCGCGGCGGTCAGCGCCCAGGACACCGCGCGGCCCAGGTCGCGGGACACGTCACCGGAGCGGGTCAGCACCTGCAACGCCACCAGCGCCGTTCCGTCGGCCCGGACCAGCGCGGCGACCGCGCCCGGCAGCACGGTGGCCAGCATGATCTCCCGCTCGGCGGGGTCGGCCAGCGGCAGCGGCGCGGTGGCCGAGGGCACGAACTCCCGCAACGCGACGAGCTGGCACTCCGCGGCAAGCTCGGCGAACGGCCGCAGGACGATGACGTCCCCCACGCCCCCGGCCGCGCCGTGGCAGGCCTTGTACCGCTTGCCGGAGCCGCACGGACATGGCTGCCTGGGCTTGGATTCCTCGAGGGCAGGCATTCGGCGCACGCTACGCGGGCCCGCGCGGGAGCAGCAATTCCCGGGTCCGCCCCGGGTGGTTGGTGGCCAGGTACCGGACCCCGATGTCGGCGCACAGGGCGACGTCGGCCGGATCGTCGGCCGTCCAGCAGTAGGTGGGATGGCCGCAGACGCCGGCCCGCTCGACGAACCCCGGATCCGCGCGCAAGGCGCGCATGCCGGGTCCGGCGATGTCGGCCCAGGGGGGCAACCAGCCCGACCGCACCCGGTTCAGGGCGCTGATCAGCGCGACGGTGGGCAGCGCGGGCGCCTCGGCCCGGATCCGGCGCAGGGCCAGGGTGGAAAAGGACATGACGAACACCGGGGATTCCTCGCGGTGCTCCGGGGCGGCCAGCCCGTGCCTGGCCAGCAGGGCCACCAGCTTGGTCTCGACCAGCCCGCCGTAGCGCACCGGGTGCTTGGTCTCGACGAACAGCTGCACGGGTTTGGGCCAGTCGGAGATGAACCCGAGCAGCCCGTCCAGGGTGAGCAGCCCGGTCTCCTCCGGGCGCGGGCCGGCCACCGGCGGGGTGACCGGCTCCTCGGTCCTGTTCCGTTCGTCGTACCAGGTGCTGTAGTCATGGACGGCGAGCTCGGCCAGATCGTGGCTGCTCACCACGCCGCGGCCGGTGGAGGTGCGATCCACCCGCCGGTCGTGGATGCAGACCAGGTGTCCGTCCCGGGTCAGCCGCACGTCGCATTCCAGCCCGTCGGCGCCCTGGTCCAGGGCCAGTTCGTAGGCGGCCAGGGTGTGTTCGGCCCGGTGCGCCGACGCACCTCGGTGCGCCACGATCAGCGGTGTATTCATCGACACGACTCCATGATCCTGGCTCGTGGTAGCGACCACGGCCCGCGGTCAGCCGAAAGAGGCGTAATCGTCACCGATTCTGACGACAACCATCCGGCGGGCGTTCAGCAGGGTCGCCGGAGTGAGCAGCCGGGTCAGTCGCCGCATCACGATGATCGTAGTGATCGCGACCGCCCCGGCCACCACGTCGGTCACCAGATGCAGCAACACCCCGTCGGCACGGGCCTGCGCCCCGTCCCGCAGGCCCCACAGGATGGTGACGGCGGTCAGCACCAGCCCCGCCGCCCACAGCGCCCACCACCAGAGAACCAGCGCCGACGGGCGCGGCCGGCGAGCCGGATCCCGCGCCAGCGCCGCGTGCTCCAGCTCGGCGAGCACCGCGCCCGGCAGCAGCAGGTTGATCCCCGGCACCAGGATGCCCGCGACCACCTGCCGGGCGGGCCGGGGCGGGGCGACCCCGGCCACCTGGGCCGCGGCCGCGCACGCCCGCAGCAGCCAGCCCACCGTCACCACACCCGCCAGCAC
>JBOHHD010000829.1:0-2405 GCA_050700515.1 Pseudonocardiaceae bacterium | reverse complement strand
CGATCGGGGGCGCCGACATGCCGGTGGTGATCTCCTTGCTGAACGCGCTGACCGGGCTCTCGGCCGCAGCCGCCGGGTTGGCGCTGGACAATACCGCGATGATCGTCGCGGGGATGATCGTCGGTGCTTCGGGTTCGATTCTCACCAACTTGATGGCCAAGGCCATGAACCGTTCCATCCCCGCGATCGTCGCAGGTGGCTTCGGTGGTGGTGGTGGCGCCGCACCCGGCGGCGAGCTCGGCGACAAGACCGTCCGGGAAACCAGCGCCGCCGACGCGGCCATTCAGATGCTCTACGCCAACCAGGTCGTCGTGGTGCCCGGGTACGGGATGGCCGTGGCGCAGGCCCAGCACACCGTGCGGACCATGGCCAAGCTCCTGGAGGACAAGGGCGTTGAGGTCAAGTACGCCATTCACCCGGTGGCCGGCCGGATGCCCGGCCATATGAACGTGCTGCTCGCCGAGGCCGATGTGCCCTACGAGCAACTCAAGGAGATGGACGAGATCAACGGCGAATTCCCCCGTACCGATCTCGCCCTGGTGATCGGCGCCAACGATGTGACCAACCCGGCCGCCCGCAGCAACCCCAACTCGCCGATCCATGGCATGCCGATCCTCAACGTCGACGAGAGTAAATCGGTCATCGTGCTCAAGCGCTCGATGAACACCGGCTTCGCCGGTATCGAGAACGAGCTCTACTACGACCCCAAAACCGCGATGCTCTTCGGCGACGCCAAGTCCTCCGTCGAATCCGTGATCGAAGAACTCAAAGCCCTCTGACCTCCCTCCCCCGGCGTGTCCGTCCCCGATGCCCCGCGTGTCCGTCCCCGATGCACGGTGTGTCGGGCGCAGATGCACGGTGTGTCGGGCGCAGATGCACGGCCGCGTGCCACCCGCCCTGCCCGGTCTGCTCGACAGGCCACCGCAGAGCATCCGGCTGCCCGTCGAGCAGCGGCTGAACAGGGGTCGCCGCTGATCGACCGGTTGTGCCACGGCCACCACTGGCAGTTCACGGACTGTTGATAGGGTGCCGGCGACCGAGTGGGACAGGTCTGGTGTGCTCCCCGGAAAGGTGGTTTTTGGTGCTTCGGACGGTTCCGCGTGTGCTGTTTGTGATGGGGGTCGTGGCAGTTGCTGCGGCCGCCGGATGCGGCGGCGTTGACAAGACACAGCCCTGCATGAACATCCAGCAGGAGATCCAGAGCCTCCTCCAGATCGGTATCAACCAGGTCAACGATCCACCGGCGCTGGCCACGACCCTTCGGGAAAGCGCTACGAAGATCCGGAACGAGGGTGAACCGGTTGGCGGTGACGTCGAGCAGGCCGCGGACGAGGCCGGAACCGCGCTGGAGCGCCTGGCCGAACGCCTGGGGGAGGACGGCGAACCTCAGCAGTCCGATCTCGACCCGCTGCTGAAGGCCGGTGCGGACATCCGAGCGGCGTGCGCCTGACCCGTCGCAGGTAAGGGTGCCCTCCGGGCATTGTCGAGGGTCTGGATACGAGATCCGAACAGATCGGGCACCCTGGGCGATGTGCCTCTTCCGGATTCCCCCGAATCGCTGAAGGGACTGCTCGGGCGCCCCCAGGCTGCGGTGGATGCCACAGCCCCCGCCATCGCCTTTGTCATCGGCTGGTTGGCTGCCGGGCGTTCGCTGAGCTGGGGGGCGACAGCGGCGCTGGTCACCGGGGCGGTGATCGCCGTATTTCGCTGGCGTCGCGGGGACCGTCCGTTGGCTGCGCTGTTGGGCTTGCTCGGGGTCTCGATAGCGGTGTTGGTCGCGCTGTACACCGGTCGCGCCGCCGATTTCTTCCTCGTCCAGCTGCTGTCCAACGTCGCCAGTGCGCTGGTGTGGACGCTCAGCGTGCTGGTCCGGTGGCCATTGCTCGGGGTGATCGTGGGCGGGTTACTCGGCCAGCGGACGTCCTGGCGGGCAGATCCGGCCCTGCTGCGGGCCTACACCATGGCGTCCTGGGTGTGGGTGGGGCAGTACCTGATCCGGGTCGCGGTGTTCACGCCGCTGTGGGTGGCTGATGCCGTGGTGGCCCTCGGGGTCGCCCGAATCGTGCTGAGCTGGCCGTTGGTCGCGGCCAGTGTGGCGGTGAGCGGGGCGGTGCTCTTCCGGGCACTGCCCCCCGATCATCCAGGGGTGCGCTCGGTACACCGTTCCTAGTCAACCCGCCGCACTTAACCGTCCACCTCGCTCATCAGCCGGACGTGCACGGTCGCCGGATCCCCCACCCGGGCTCGGCCGTGGTCGGAGTCCCAGATGTCCAGGAGAGCCAACCAGGCCGCCCCGGCCACCGGTTCATCGGCCCGGTGCACGCAGGCTCCTGCCCTCCGGAGCTGATCGCTGACCAGCGCCCCCAGCCTGCCTGCGGTGAGCAATCCACCGGCCAGTACCAGCG
>JBOHHD010000828.1:0-8587 GCA_050700515.1 Pseudonocardiaceae bacterium | reverse complement strand
GTTCGGTGCCGATCACGTGTACCGGATGGACCCGGCCCAGATGGTGGAGCAGCACATCGCGACCGGTGCAGGTGTCACCGTCGCCGGGATCCGGGTTCCCCGGGACCAGGCCAGCGCATTCGGTTGTATCGACGCCGACGCATCCGGACGGATCACCGGCTTCCTGGAGAAGCCCACGGCGCCGCCGGGAACCCCGGACGACCCGACAGTGACCTTTGCCTCAATGGGCAACTACGTGTTCACCACCGATGCCCTGCTCTCCGCGCTCCGCGCCGACGGCGCCAACCAGGACTCCGACCACGACATGGGCGGCGACGTCATCCCGATGCTGGTGGACTCAGGGGAGGTGGCCGTCTACGACTTCGCCGACAACGTCGTGCCCGGTGCCACTGACCGGGATCGTGGCTACTGGCGTGACGTCGGCACGCTGGACGCCTATTACGACTCCCATGTCGACCTGGTGTCTGTACATCCGGTGTTCAACCTCTACAACCAGACCTGGCCGATCCGCACCGCCACTCCCCCGCTGCCCCCGGCGAAGTTCGTCCAGGGTGGCAGCGCCCAGGAGTCGATCGTGGGAGCAGGCTCGATCGTCTCCGCCGGGCAGGTGACGCACTCGGTGCTCTCCAGCGATGTCGTCATCGAGGCGGGCGCTCAAGTCGAAGGCAGTGTGCTGCTGCCCGGTGTGCGGGTGGGAAAGGGAGCCGTGGTCCGCCGGGCGATCCTGGACAAGAACGTGGTGATTCCCGATGGCGCCCAGGTCGGCGTGGACACCGAACTGGACCGGGAGCGCTACACGGTCAGCGGCGGCGGCGTAGTCGTACTCGGCAAAGGAGCTCGAGCCGAATAGCCTGTCCGGATGCGAACCGTGCCCTGGTGGGCTGTGTTGTCCGCAGCGTCGGCTCCGGTGCTGCTCATCGGTGGGTGGGAACTCGCCGCAGCCCGGCAGCCGGGCGATTTCGACCCGGTGAGCCAGACGATCAGCGCGCTGGCCGCCGAGGGCGCCGCTGACCGCTGGATCATGACCACGGGATTGGCGGGGCTCGGCCTCTGCCACGTGGTCACGGCGCTGGGGCTGCGGCCCACGGCCACCGCAGGCCGTTTACTACTCGCTGCCGGCGGCGTTGCCACCGTCGCGGTGGCGGCGTTTCCGCAGGCGGTCGATGGGGACTCCGCCGCGCACGTGGCCGCTGCCGCCGTCGCCTTTCCCGTCCTGTCGCTGTGGCCTGCCCTCACCGGGCGCCGCGGCATCCGGACGGGGCCCGGTGTCTCCCGGATGGCCGCTGCCGGGTTGCTCGGGTTGCTCGGCTGGTTCGGACTCGAATTCTTCGGTGATGGCCCGCGCATCGGACTCGCTGAGCGGGTGCTCGCCGGAGCGCAGGCGGTGTGGCCGCTCGCGGCGGTAGTGCTGGCCCGCCGTCGCTGACTACCACCTGTTCTCGTGTGGTTGCATTTCCGGGTAGGGCCTGAGGTGCTCCGAGCAGGAGGGGAACCCCTGATGACCGTGCGCAACGAGGCGTCCGACCGGGAACCGGCCAGTCGGGTCGACGAGGCGATCGTCGACTACTACGACGAAACCTGGATCGACTACCGCTTGCTCTGGCTCAACCGCGACAACCTGGCGGTGCACTTCGGCTATGCCGATGACAGCACCCGTGGGCACACCGAAGCGCTGAAGAACATGAACCGGGTGCTGGCGGAGCGGGTGGCGATCGAGCCTGGCGAGCGAGTTCTGGATGCGGGCTGTGGTGTGGGCGGCAGCAGCCTGTGGCTGGCCCAGGAACGCGACGCCGAGGTCGTCGGGATCACGCCGGTGGCCAGCCAGGTGGCGATGGCCCGGCGCTACACCGCGGAGCGCGGGATGGCCCACCGCGTCCGGTTCCAGCAGGCCGACTACGCCGCGACGCCCTTCTCCGAAGCGAGCTTCGACGTGGTCTGGACATTGGAGGCGCTGTGTCATGCACCCAGCAAGGCCGCCTTCTACCGGGAGGCCGCTCGACTGCTGCGACCGGGTGGACGGGTCGTCGTCGCTGAGTACGTCCGCACCGACCGGCCGGTCGACGCACGCGGCGAGCGGCTACTGCACGAATGGCTCAACGGCTGGGCCATACCCGACATCGACACCCCTGAGGAGCACCAAGCACACCTCGCCGCGGCCGGCTTCATCGACATCCGCCTCGATGACGTGACCGCACACACCCGTCCGTCATTGCGCAGGCTGTACCGCATGGCGTACTCGACCTATCCCCTGGCGGTGCTGGCCCGCCTCCTCCGCATCCGCTCACACACCCAACACAAAAACGTCATCGGCTCCCTACGTCAATACCAAGCCCTCAACCACAAATCGTGGTTCTACAGCATCATCTCAGCCACCAAGCCCATTCTTCCCACGCATTCAACGAGCTGAGTGCCATTATTAGAACGCCCACCAACCACTTAACCCGATGAACGCGGATGACACTCGAGATTCCCCAAGATGGGTTTCGGTGGCAGTTCCTCACCCGTCGTTACGCATACGCAGGATGGTACGAACGATGTCCTCTTGCGTAATCGGGGCGGCGGTGCCCGTGCTGGCGTACTGGACTCCCTTCGAGTGTTGAACCCGACGCAGCACCTCTGCGATGTCGGCGCCGCTCATCTCCCCGCTGCGGGCTGCGAGCCCCGGCGGGTCAACATCTGTGGCAAACAGTGCAAATGGAGACCTCTCGTGCCTGGCGATCTCCCGGCGAATCATTTTGGTGAATATCTCACGCCGACCCGCCTCGTCCGGCAGTGGAACTTCGATCTTCACATCGAACCGTCCTGAGCGGACCAACGATTCATCAACTCGATTGAGGTGGTTCGTCGTGGCCACCACGATGACCTGCGGATTGGCCGCCGCCAACGTATTCATCTCTTGCTTGAAGACACCCGCCACAGAGTTGAGTTCCTGGTCAGCAGCACCCCTGTCGGGATCTGGGGAGTAGCCAATAATCGTATCGAACTCATCGAAGAGCAAGACCGTTGGCCGGGTATACGCTTTTGCTTCATCAAAAATATGTTTGATGTTCTTCGCCGAGTCACCGATGAACTTGTTCACGATGTCAGGCGTCTTCTTCTCTGTGAAGTCGGCGCCGATCTCGTTTGCGAGCGCATGGGCAAGCATGGTCTTGCCAGTGCCCGGTGGGCCATGCAGGATGATACCTTGCGGGGGACGAGCACCGAACATGGCCATCCTGTCAGGATGCCGAAAGGAAACCGCGATTTCTCTGAGTTGCTCGACGACGTCCGGCAACCCACCGACGTGGTCCAGAATGACGCGATCCCCACCCTCAACAGAACACCAGCGGCCATCCGGATAGCGGCTCAGCACATACGTGCGCCCCGCGAGCGGGGTGTCATCAGGCTGCATTGAGGCACGTACAAGGCCGATGACGACATCGAGCAGAATCCTGGCGAATGCCTGAACGTAGGACGGGCCGGCGGTGTCACCGTCATCTTTGTAGAATACTGCGTGAACGACAACAGCCGACCCACCGGCATCCGTCGTTCCATTATTGACCCATGCCGTCAGGCCGGTCTCGGCGTCGGCAACAATGCCACTGTCGGGCGGCTGCACCGTCATCTGCGGACTGTCCTCCTGAGCACTCACCTCCCGTGCCATGATCGCTCGCACCTGGTGGTAACCCCAATACGCCACAGCTCCCGCAAGCATCAGGGCCGTGACCCGCGGATCTCTACCCGCCCGCTTCCTCAACAAGTGCGCGCCCACCACCGCAGGGTGAACGTTCACGAACGCAGATATAGCCGGCCGCACGGTGGCTCGGCGAAGCATGATACTCGCCTCCATGCTGTATACCGGCCGATTCTCGTAGGTATCGGTCGCGACCGATATACTCACCCCTGTGACCGGCTCGGGAAAACGAGCATCGTGGAGAATCTGAATTTTTTCCCGGTCAGCTGCCAGCAGGATGCCGACTGGATCGACCACCTCAACGACCGAACCACAGCACACGAATCGGTCGACGTGCGGTCTCAGTCCGCTGGCGCGCAAACCGTGGCCGTGGCCAGGCAGGTAGCGGCTCATCTAAGTCACCTGAGAGCTCTCAGTGGCTGCCACAGCACCGTGGGAGCCACCATGGCATCCCGGATGTGGCGGTTGGACTCCTGGGGCACCGCCCGGGCGCGGGCCGCTCCGAACACCTCTGGCGACATCGACATGCCCATGCTGACAGCCATGAGTTCAAATTATACCCACCGTAAGCGGAGCAAGCGCTGGGAACAATCCTTGAGCACAGGTCAGTCAGTTAGCCGGTTACCCGGTGCAGTAATATCCTTGGGCAGCAAATACCCTGGGGGAAATATTCCGGGGCATATGGAGGAATTAATGCTGGCCGTAACGCCCATGACCAGGATATCGCACCGCAACGACCTTGATTCACTAAATCGAGTGGTATCCGGCCACACTTTTTGTGGTCTTATCGGGTGACGGGGACTTACGAACCACGTAGCGCGAGCAGCAGACCGTCGCCCACCGGTAGCAGCAGAGGCACCAGGGAATCATCGGCGTGGACCATCGTGGTCACCTCCCGCAGCGCGGCGGAGGAAGGATCCTGGAAGGCCGGATCGGCGACCCGCCCACTCCACAGCACGTTGTCGAAGGCGATCACTCCACCAGGACGCAGCAACCGCACTCCGGCTTCGAGGTAGCGCGGGTACTCGGGCTTGGCGGCGTCGACGAACACCAGGTCATAGGCGCTGTCGGTGAGCCGAGGGAGTACTTCCAGGGCCTGGCCCATGATCAGCCGGTAACGAGCGGGCCGGAAACCCGCGTCGGTGAAGGCCTGGCGGGCGGCACGTTGGTGCTCCGGCTCGACATCGATGGAGGTGAGCACCCCCTCGGGAGCCATCCCGCGCAGTAGGCACAACCCGCTGGTGCCGGCACCGGTGCCCACCTCGACCACCGCACGGGCAGCCAGCGCGCCGGCCAAGAACCGCAGCGCGGCGGCGCCACCCGGACCGATCGGCGTGCAACCCAGTTCCTGGCCACGCTCCCGGGCTGTGGCAAGCGCTTCGTCCTCCAGGAGGAAGCCTTCCACGTACTGGAGCACGGCGCGATCAGCTCGGGCGGGAAGGCCACCCCCGGCGCCGGTCGACGTCACGGCGCGCAGCGTAGCGCCGCCGACCGACCCATCCGGAGGACGCCCCGCCGGAGCACGCCACCGCATCGTGGCGCGAGTGCTACCGAAGCCCCCCGCGATCAGGTCTCAGCAAGCTCTCAGTCTGTGCATATGTCCACCACACGCGAACAGGTCATCATGGTGAGGTGGCCCGATCCGCTGCTGAGATCCGCTTTCGTGATTCCGCTGCTCCCCCGCACGCGGCAGCCCTGCTCGTCCCCGGTGACGACCAGGTTGTCGAGACCTGGAAGCCGCCCACCTGGGAGCAGGTGGTGAAGGAGCATGCCGAACGGGTCTACCGATTGGCGTATCGGCTGTCCGGCAATCCACACGACGCCGAAGATCTCACCCAGGAAACATTCATCCGGGTCTTCCGCAGTCTCGCCTCCTACAAACCCGGCACGTTCGAGGGCTGGCTGCACCGGATCACCACCAACCTGTTCCTGGACATGGTCCGGCGACGCTCCCGACTGCGGATGGAAGGCCTTCCCGAGGACACCGACCGCCTTCCTGGGGGCGGGCCCAGCCCTGAGCAGGTCTACGCAGACACCCACCTCGACCCCGACCTTCAGGAGGCGCTGGACGACCTCGCCCCCGAGTTCCGCGCAGCAGTCGTATTGTGTGATGTAGAGGGTCTGTCCTACGAGGAGATCGGTGCCACACTCGGGGTGAAACTCGGGACGGTGCGCAGCCGGATCCACCGAGGTAGACAGGCACTCAAGGTGACGTTGGAACGACGTCGCGTCCTCGCCGAGGAGGAGAAAGAGGCTGGATGACCGACCTGCGCGGCCACATGTTCGCTGATCTGGTGGCTGGCCTCAACGCACAGCAACACCTCGCCGTCGACGCCGTGGTGGCTTTCGTTGACGGTGAACTAGCAGCGGGCGCCCGGGACCGAGCCGCGGAGCACCTCGCCGGCTGCCAGAGCTGCGCTGCGGAGGTGGTCGGGCAACGCCAGACTCGCACCGCTGTCCGGTCGGCCGGATATCCCCCGATCCCCGCTGACCTGCTGGCCACGTTGCGCGACATTCCGCAGACGGCGGAGCTTCCTCCCGGCCCGGACCGGCCGGCGGTGACCAAAGACGGCACCGTGGTCACGGTTGCTGACCCGCGACCTGCCCCCATCGCCCCGCTGGGCACCGCCACTCCCCTCGGTGGAGGACAAGGTTGGGGAACCGGCTCATCGATACTGGGTCGAGGAACGCTGGGCCGTCGGATCGGGCGGGCGGGAGCGGGGGCGATGGTGTCCGGGCTGGTCCTCGGTGCGCTGATCATGACGATGCTGGAGGATCCGGTCACCGATTCGGCAGGGCCGCAGCCGGAAGGGCCGTCAGTGCCCGCCTCACCCCTCCCGTCGATGGTGCCCATCATGGCCAGAGTGTCCCAGCCCGACACGGAGTTACTCCCGGGAGACCATGGCCCCGCCGCACGATGACGGCCCCGATCCACCCTTCCAGCAAGAGGAGCGGTCGGGACCACCTCGGCTGGGCCCGAGGCCGCTGCACCGGCCCGCGACGGATCCGGCAGCCGAACACGTCTTCAGCCGCCCTGCCGGGGTCAGGGGAGCGTTCGCCGGTCACGGGGGCGGCTCACCGGACGAGCCGGGCGCTGCCGCCAGGAATCCATCCTGGAGCGGTCTGACTGCCACACCGCCGCCGGAGACGATGGTGGAGGCGTTCGGCAGGCCGTCGGGCTCAGAGGAACGGCTGCAGCGTCCGCCTCCCGGCTACCGGCCCCGTACCGGGGGCCAGGAGGAGTCCTTCTGGCCAGCGGACGCAGGGATCGACCCCTGGCGCGACCCGGGCTCGACCGCCGTCCTGGGTGCTCCCGCCATAGCTGAAGGCGACCGGGACGCCGTCGGCGTACCACGGTCAGGAGCCCGACTGAGCATGCGGGAGGTGCTGTTCGGCCGTCGCCTTCGTCCGGGCGCCCTGGCCCTGGTCGGCATGCTGGTGTTGCTGATCGGGGGCGTAGGGGGATTCGTGGGCCGGTTCACCGCCGAAGTCGGCAGCCCGCTGACTGATCCCGACGCAACGCTGGTGCAAGCCGAGCCGGCCATCGATCGGCCGGTCGGCTCGGTGGCGGCCGTGGCCGACCGGGTGCTCCCCGCAGTGGTGTCTCTGGAGTTCCGGGTGGGTGACGACGGCGGCTTCGGCTCCGGCGTGGTGATCGATCCGGGGGGCTATGTGCTGACCAATGATCACGTGGTGGCCCCCGCTGCCACCTCCTCGCAGGCCGAACTCGACGCGGTGTTCCATGACGGCACCCGGATTCCCGCCCGGATCGTGGGCCGTGATCCGAAAACCGATCTTGCCGTGGTCAAGGTGGAGGTCGCCAACCCCACGGTCGCGCAACTGGGCCGATCATCGACATTGCAACCCGGAGATGCGGTCATCGCGATCGGCTCACCACTCGGTCTCGCGGGCACGGTGACCACCGGCATCGTCAGTGCCATGGACCGGCCGGTGCGGCTGGAAGGGGACGCGGGCGACAGCGCGGCGGTGATCGATGCGATCCAGACCGATGCCGCGATCAACCCCGGCAACTCCGGTGGAGCGCTGGTGGATCACACCGGCGCGGTGGTCGGCATCAACACCGCGATCCGCACGTTGGGCATCGGGGAAAGCGGAGGTTCGATCGGACTCGGTTTCGCCATTCCCATCGACCAAGCGAGGGCGATCGCTCAGGAGCTCATCCGCACAGGCCGTTATCAGCATGCCGAGCTCGGCGTGAACGTCGCATCGGTGACCGACGGCGTCTCCGACGGCGCCCGGGTGCAGAACGTGCAGCAGGGCAGCGCCGCGGCCGAGGGCGGCATCCAGGAGAACGATGTGATCACCAAGGTCGGGGAGCGGATCGTGGCCAGCGCCGACGAGCTGGTCGTCGCTGTGCGCGAGCACGAGATCGGGGAACGGATACCGATCGCGCTGATCCGCAACGGTCGGCCTCTGGTGCTCGACGTCACCCTGAAGTCAGACTGATCACCTCGGCAACCACCGAACTTTGCGGGGCTGGCTACGATGGTTCCGGGAGGGGTCAGCGGCGAAGGGTGCGCGCGGATGTTCAACATGGGCCCGGCGGAGTTGGTGGTACTTGCTGTCGTCGGGATGTTCATTCTCGGCCCGGAGCGGCTGCCGTCCGCAGTGGCCTGGCTGGGCAAGACAGTGCACCAAGTGCGGGAATATGCCACCGGCGCCCGCGAACAGCTGCGTTCGGAGCTGGGCCCGGAGTTCGATGAGCTGCGTAAGCCACTGGAGGAGCTGCGCGGGCTGCGTGGCTTCAATTCGGGGGGGTTCAACCGGCGTGGGTTCAGCCCCCGCAGTGCGCTCACCCGCCACCTGTTCGACGATCTGGACGACAAGCCGTTCGACTGGACCAAGCCCAACGGCTTCGCCGCCCCCACCGGGCTGGGCACCCTGGTCACCCGA
>JBOHHD010000827.1:0-2161 GCA_050700515.1 Pseudonocardiaceae bacterium | reverse complement strand
TGGAGACCCACCGCATTCTGTACGGCAGCCACCGCCGACCGCACGACCC
This sequence comes from Pseudonocardiaceae bacterium, assembly GCA_050700515.1. Taxonomy (GTDB): domain Bacteria; phylum Actinomycetota; class Actinomycetes; order Mycobacteriales; family Pseudonocardiaceae. The sequence goes on along the minus strand of JBOHHD010000827.1, from coordinate 2,112 downwards.
GCCCCAAGAGCTGAAGATCGACGTCCGACATGGGGAAGTGATCGACGAGGACTACGCGGCGGCGATGGTGGCGGCGCGGACCACACTGCCACTGAGTGATGTGCGGGTCATCAGGATCATCCTCTGACCCGGCCGGTCGCCGGTTGAGCGGACCTTGGAGCGCGGACCTGATCGGGTGCACCGGCACGTAGTCTGATGCCGCACTCTCACCGAGGTGTGATGCCTCCGAAGCAGCTCCCGGGTCTCACTGAGGGCTTACAGCGGCGCGGAAGGTAATCGATGGGTGAAGAAGAAGTCCGCACGATCGGTTGGCGGCTGGGCATGATTCGCCGTCGTCGTGGGGTGAGTCAGGTCGTGGTGGCCGGGCTGGCCGGGATCACCAAGCAATACCTTTCGCTGTTGAATGCGGAGAACGCGGGTTCAACCGGCGTGGCCTGATCGAGGACCTCGCCGAGGCGTTGAGCTGTTCGGTGGCGGACCTGACCGGCCAACCGTACTTCCTGCCCGATCGGCAGAGCTCGGATACCGCCGCGGCTGTCGCGGAGATCAGTACGGCGCTGCACGACACCACGCTCGACGATGTGCCCGACATCGCGACCCGCCCGCTGCCAGAACTGACCAGCGGCGCCGCCCTCGCCCATGCCTACGTCGACGACGCCGGCTACGGCATCGCCGGGCGGGGCCTGGCCGACTTGCTGATCGAGCTGGCGGGCATCGCGGCCCAGCGCGGCTTGGCCGCGGCCCGCTTGGCCGAGCGGCCTGACCTGGTCGCTATGGTGGAAATGAGCCGGACCAGTGCGTTGATCGGACTTGGTGCCCGGCGGCGTGCCGCCGCAGTGTGCGAAGCAGCGCTCCAGGAGATCTCGGCGTTGCGGGGCCCGATACCGACCGATACAACGGTCGCCGAAGCGTGCGGAATGCTTCACCTGACCACGGCATTGATCGCTGCTCGGGATGGGCGGATGGGCGACAGTGCCACGCATTTCGCCGAGGCCCAATCGTTGGCTGCCCATACCGGAGAACGCAACCATATGCGTTACCACTTCGGCCCGACGAACGTGGCCGCCTGGGAGCTGGGTCTCGCCGTGGAAGCAGGCACCGGGCCGGACGCGGCCGAACGCTTCATGACAGCGCCGATCGACCTGTCAGTGTTCAGCGGCAAGGGTCGGACGGCCTATGTGCACTTCGACCTGGCTCGGGCCTGGGCACAGGCTGAGGGACCACGCGATCAGGAAGCACTGCGCGCGTTGGACGCCGCCGATCGATTGGCACCGGTCCGGCTCCGCAACGACCCGATCGCCCGAGATCTTGTACTGACTCTGGGCCAGCGGTCACCCCGCCCAGTGTGGGAACTGGACAGCCTGCGCAACCGGTTCGGTCTCAGCAAAGTCAACACTATGTAGACAGCCTCAGTCGCCGTCCGGCCACGCTCTGCGCTGTCGATCAGCGGTTGTCCCCCACGGCCGGTTGATCGGCCGCTCGCCCCAGCGGTGTCCAGCCGACCACGGCCGGGGCGAGCCTCAGACCATGAAGCGGGGAACGAGGGGTGGGCAGACGTGATGGATACCGTGATGCAGCGGGACAACGAGCGGGGCCGGGTGGTCGTGGCGGGGCGCTTGGTCGCCGATGGCCAGGAGTGCACGTTCCTGGTGATCCACGAGCGGAGCGGGGGCTCGTGGGCGATCTATCCCCACGGGGTGGGCAAGCTCGGAGTGCGCCTGGCGAAGGCCGAGGCGGTACGGGTCGCTGAGGCGATCTTGGCCGGTGCTCGGTGAGCGTGGCAGCGATGTGGTGGGGCCGCGCTGGCGGTGGCCAGTTGCCCGCCGTGGCGCTCCGCGACATCACCCCCGCGGCCGATCGGGGCTGGACCGGCGCTGAACTGGCTGGCCGAGGCCATGCACAGGAACCTATTCCGGGTGGCTGCGCGGCGGCGGAAGTTCCGGCGATTCGGCGACGAACTGAGTAACCTCCACCACCGGGCAGCGCGGGCCCGATACCTGCGCAAGCCGAGGGTCCGCGGTCACCAAACTGGTCTCGAGCGACTCCGCAAGGGCGACGTACCAGCCGTCATAAACAGTGAGGTTCTCGCGTAGTTCCCACACTCGGTCGAGA
>JBOHHD010000826.1:0-8058 GCA_050700515.1 Pseudonocardiaceae bacterium | reverse complement strand
GCGGTGCGGTCGGTGTCGACGACGAAATACGCCGATTCGACGTGGGTGAGCGCGACCGTGGCGCGCACCATGATCCCGGTCAGCCCCATGCCGCCGACGGTGGCCCAGAACAGGTCGTCGTCCGGGGTCAGGGTGGTGATCGACCCGTCGGCGGTGATCAGGTCGAGGCTGCGGACGTGATTGCCGAAGGTGCCCGCGGTGTGGTGGTTCTTGCCGTGGATGTCGGCCGCGATCGCCCCGCCCACGGTGACCTGCCGGGTGCCGGGCAGCACCGGCACCCAGAGCCCGAACGGCAACGCGGCGCGCATCAGCGCGTCGAGGCTGACCCCGGCGTCCACCACGGCCAGGCCGCTGCCCGCGTCGATGGCATGGATCCGGTCCAGCCCGGTCATGTCAATGACCAGCCCGCCCGCGTTCTGCGCCGGGTCACCGTAGGAACGGCCCAGCCCCCGGGCGATCACTCCCCGGTCGCCGGGGTTGCGGACGGCCTGCTGGATCGACTCGAGGGTGGGGTTGACCAGCACCCGCGCGCTGCTCGGCGCGGTGCGGCCCCAGCCGGTCAGGGTTCGGGTGACGGTCTCAGGCATTGATGCAGATGCTACTCAGCCCTCGGTCCAGTACCGCTGCAGCCTGGCAAGGGCGTCCTTCTTACTCATCGCCGCCACCTCGGTCTCGCCGAGCCCGACCCGCGAGATCAGCAAGTGGACGAGGTCAGCGGGCAGCGCCTCCGCCGGCTACTCGGGCAGGCCACGAGGGGGCAAGACCGCGTCGTGGACACAAGCCCAGAAGTCCGCCTCATCCACCTGGAGCTGATCACGAAGGATATGGCGCCAGATACTTTTGCCGTAGTCGTTGCGGTCCACCGGGTGGGAGATTCGAGTCCGCAAGATCCGCCCGTCAGGCAGGTCAAGCTCATAGGTGAGGTGATGGGTGTCGGTTCGTCCGCGCGTATCTCGTACCCGGCGCCATTCCTCGACCCGACAGTAGGTCTCGTGGTCCTTGCGCGTCGGCCGCAGCCAGCTCACTGCGGCGACCCGACGAGCCACGCGCGCAACTGCTCATCAGGCAGGGAGCCAGACCTGTGCCGTTGTAATTGATGTCGCGGTGCATGGTCACGATGTGGTAGGTGGATCCGGTTCCGCAGTTCTTCGCGGAGCTGGCTCGGTCGTTCATGTTGATGCCATTGGTGAGGTAATTGTTGGTCCAGTTGGCGTCGTTGCCGTAGAAGTCGCGGTAGCCCCCGGTGTAGTAAGCATGCTCGTAGAAACGCACCGCGCCCCGGGGAATCCCGCTGCCACAGGCCGGTTCGGCCGCAGCGAGCGCGGGAGTGGCGGCGAGCAGGCCGATGTTTCCGATGGCGGCCAGGCCAAGGACAAATGCCGCGATCCGTCTCGGCATGTTCACGACAGATCCCCCTTCCTAGTTATGGCGTGGGTGGCGGTTCATTCAGGTATCACGATTGTTTTCAGGTCGGGGCGGAGCTCCTTTGCCGACGTTTGAATGCAGTCGATGACGATGGTTCGTTTATCGGCGCCGGCGGCGGTGAGCATGTCGTGGGCAGTTTCCAGGTTCTTAGGCAGGTGAATTGCGTTGCGGGCCAGGCAGGCGTGCGTGTGGGAACGCACCTGGTGGTCCATGACCGGTTTATGTGTGGCGGTGTACACCGCTTCCACGAAGGACAGGTGGCGTAGGGCGCATTCGCCGACAGCGGCGTTGTAGTCGTCCACCGAGCGGCCGTTCGGCGTGGCCTCGACGATCAGCCGTAGGCCGTCGACGGGGTTGAGCGCCGGCTCCTCGGCGTGCAGCCCTCGTCGGCGTAGGCAGTCGACGTGGTGGCCGACGGCCTGGCGGTACTCCTCGGCGGTGATGTCGTGGTCGGCGAGGATGCGCTGCTGTTCGGTGTAGCCTGCGGCACCGGCCTCGCTGGCCGCCGAAGCGGCCAGCGAGGTGGTCGGATCGGGCCGCGCCGTCCCGCACGCTGTAAGCGGCAGGGTTACCAGCATGCTCACGACGAGCAGTCGGTAGACGGTCGCGGCGCCCATCACGTGATCGAGTAGTTGCAGGTCGGGCAGCCGTAGTGGTGGCCGCCATTGATGTTCTCGCCGTCGGCAATGACCAGGATGCTGTTGGGGCTGTTGTAGTCGAAGACGCTCGGGCCCCACTGTCCGTTCGTCAGGATGTAGCCGGCGCCGACCGGGCCGGCGCAGGACCCGGACACCTTCGTGGTCTCGACGTAGCCGTTGCCGCCGGAGTTCCAGCTGGAGATGTAGTTGGAGCCGCAGTGGCGGTCGACGGTCCTGTTGCCCAGCGCCTGGGCCTGGGTCGCGGTGAGACCCATCACGGTCGCGGTCAGCGCGATCGCCGCACCCGCCTTCTTCACACCGTTCCATCTGGACATGTGTTGTCTCCTCCTGTTGGCGTGCCGCGCCCTTGCGTGGCAACTGCGGAAGAAACGGTGACAGGATGGTTACCGTCTGTGGAAGCATCTGGTGTCGGAAGAGCTGGCACTGCTGTCCCCGGCCGACACCGGCGGCCAGTGTCGGGATGGTCGGGGACAGGGTGACCAGCGGACAATCCAGCGGCAAAGGGGGGCTCGCCGTGGTCGATTTCGTGGACAAGTGGTGGGTCGAGGTCGAGGAGGCCAGCCAACTGCTGACCTCGTTTCTCGGCGCGATGGCCGCGCGGGCCAGCAGCGACGGCACCTACACGCCGCTGCCCGGCTCCGTGGTGACCCGTCGAAGACCCGGGTCCCTGCGGCACATCGATGAAGTGATCCGCTTGAATCGCTGGTATACGGGCGCGGACAAGGACATGATCGGCGGGCTGTTCGCCGGCAAGCTCGTCTACCTGACCAACCCCAGCCTGGTGGTCGCCGTGGCCCGCGCCTGCCACGTCATCACCGGCGAGGAACTCACCGTCGATGACACCCACGCCCTCGTCGCGGCCAGCCACCGCATCCAGGTACTGGTTGCCGAGGCACGCGCCGCCGATGAACGCCTCGGCCGGGCCGCGCTCGTGGTCCGGGCCCATGCCGATCTCGTCGACCCGAACGCCCTGCCGAGCTCCTCAACCGAGAACGACGGCGAGAACACTGTGATCGAGTCTCGTGCCGTCTTCACCCGCCGCCTCAGCCGCGACCCCCACGAGGACAGCCGCCAGCGCTGGCGGTGGCGAATCACCGCAGCGGCGGCGGCTTCCACCGCGGTGATCGTCCTGGGCACAGCCGGGTTCGTCAGCGATGTGCTGCCGTGGCCATGGGGATCAACAGACGACTTCCCGGAATACCGCGTGCCGGTGGTACGGCCAACGGCACAGGAACTCGAGCGCGGCCGTAACCAGTGCGCCAAGCGGGTCACCGTAGTCGACAACGGAAATCACCAGGCCTCCGGCTCCGTGCGGCTGAACGAATGCGCCGACACCATCGAGTTCGCGATCGCCGACCTCGACCGTGACGCCCGCTGCGTGTACATCGAGATCATCTGGTCAGCCCAAACCAAGGAGAAGTCCGACGACGCCTGCCCGGTCGGGCACATTGTCCACCAGCAACTTCCCAAACGCACCAAGGACTTCACCATCGAGCTCGTGTCTATCTACCGGCCCTGACACGGGATGGCCCTGCGGCCCGCCAGATCCGCTGCCGGTCGCGGGTCCACCGCTGCTTGAATTTGGGTAGCCGCAGTGCTGATAGGACGGAATTGCCCCGGAGGCCGAGGCCGATGCGGACCTCACCCACACCTTGGTTGTCCTCGTGCTCCGTGTCGCACGCCACAGCAAGGTCTACCGAAAGATCTGAGCGGCGGTCGCTGGGGACGATGAGGTAAAAAAGTGCCCTGGCCGACTTCTCTGCCCTCGGCCGGACCACCTACCTCAACGATCCGATCCTGGGCTTCGGCTACGCTGGTCCGCGCGTCCGGATCCCTTCCACGCGTGCCTAGGGCCTGCTGTGCCACGCATGATCGACGCCACGGTGGTCTACCGTTGGGCGGACAGCTGCCGCCGGAGTCGCGGAGGGACGTCGGACATGAGCCGCTCGGGCGCGCCACCTGGGGCGCGGTACGCCGATCAGCGGCATTGCGTGATGGCCGCGCGCCTGTCCGACCTGCGCGGCCCGGTCCGTGGCACGGTTACCCTCGACCGATGGCTGGACTGGTCCAGTGACCCCGCGTACGACCTGAACGACGCCGGAGAGCTGACCCCGGCGTCCACCACGGCCAGGCCGCTGTCCGTGTCGATGGCATGGATCCGGTCCAGCCCGGTCATGTCGATCTACATAAGCTGCTCCCGCCAGGCATCGAACCTGGAACGCGAAGATTCAACGTCATTGGACGGGACACCGTCTTTTGCCCAGTCGGCAGGATCGAGCCGGGTGATGGCACGAAGTGAGTCGACGAAAGTGGCTGAAGTAAATCCGGGATCTCTCATCGCCGCGAGTTCGAGCAGTCGATCCGGACCATAGCGTTCGAGCAGAACGTTGACGTCGAAGTAGTCGCGTGGTCGTGCGCGGTCCCATAGAGCGAGCACCTTGTCTGCGGCGAGGCGGAGGTCGCTCGGTGTCGCGCGTGGTCGAGGTGCTGGTCTTCGAGCGCGCTGCGCAGCGCGACGACGACGCGGACCGCTTCCTGGTCATCTATCTCGGTGAACAGGTCGACGTCTTTGGTCGCGCGATCGACGAACCCGTGAGCGATCATGGCGCCGTCACCGGCGAGCGCAAGTGTCCGTGCATCAGGAAGTCCCAGCGCTGTTCGTGCGATCTGTTCCTACAGCGGATCGAGCAGCATGTGCCTAGGGCTGCCACCCGCCCGGCGTCGATGAGCAGTTGCCGCGCGGACAGGATTTTTTTCGGCAGGTACATCTGGTCCCACAGCCGGACGAGTTCGCGCCCGTTGACCACGTCGCGCACGTCGTCCACAGTGCCCTGGGTCAAGACAATCTCATACAGGTCACGCCGTGGGAGATCTACCCCCAGTCACGCATCCATGCTGCCGCGCACCAGGTCGACCAGGCCAGCACCGGCGTGGTTCATCGATAGGCGTCTCGCCGGTGGCTGATGTCGAGGACGTGGACGGTAGGAGTGTCGTCGTCGATGGTGTACCGGACTCGGTACTGCCCGCGTCGCGCCCGCCAGTGACCTTCAAAGGGCTTACGTAGCGGTGCTCCCACGCGATGGGGGTTGTGGGCCAGTGGCCCGTAGAGGAACTCGACGCAGGCGGTCGCGACGACCTCGGGGAGTTGTTCGGTGAGCTGGCGTGCCGCGGTACGGGCGACCCGCACCCGGTAGGTCACTGGAGTCAGGTCTGGCTTCGATCTGCTACCAGGGCGCGTACCTCTTGCTCGCCAAGAACGTCCCCGTGGACGAACTCGGCCTCGGAGCGGCGGATACGCTCTTGGGCCTGAGGATCGGCGAGCAGCTCCAAGGTCGCTTCGAGCGATTCGAGGTCCTCTGCGGCGAGGAGTACGACGTACTCACGACCGTTGCGGGTGATGTGGACGCGCTCGTGGGTACGCCCCACCTCATCGGCGATTTCCGAGAGTCGGGCTTTTGCTTCAGACAACGGAACCGTACTCATGGACCAGAATTATAGTCGCTGCTATCCAGGTAGACGCGCACCGCTACCGGCGCTCGTCCCGGTCGAGCAGGTCGAGGCTGGTGACGCTGGCCGAGATCCGGCGAGCCTACGGGCTCGACCAAAACGATGTGGCCGAGCGGATCGGCGTGTCGCAGTCGAGGATCTCGCGCATCGAACGTGGCGAGCTGGACCGCTCGGAGATCTCCGCAGTGTGCGGCTACGTCGAGGCGCTCGGCGGTGATATCGAGATCGTGGCGAAGTTCGGCGACGAGCGCATCACGCTCGCCTGACCAGCGAGCCCTGCGGATGCAGAGCACATTTGCTGGGGGTTGACCCGCTGGTTCGTAGCCGGAGGTGGTCGAACATGACCCCTGGTTCGTGGCACGGCCGCGTCCCGCTGCCAGCCCGGACGCCCCGCAGAAGATCTGCCCTCAGCCACGCATCTATGATGCCGGGCACTAAGGCGATCAGGCCAGTGCTGGAGCTACGCAGCCTCAAGGGTCTGCTAACAAAATAGAGACGGCCCCGTCGCCGGGGCCGTCGGGCCAGGGCTACTCACCCTGGTGGGGTATCTCCAGGGTACTTATAGTACCCCGGTGATCGCAAGGAAGATGCCCCGTGGGGCGTGTCGCACGCCTACATCGACGGCTTCAACCTGTACTTTGGCCTGAAGGCCAAGTACGGCCGGAAGTACCTTTGGCTCGACCTCCAAGCCCTCGCCACAAGCCTGCTGCGCTCCGGTCAGACTTTGCAACACATCACCTACTTCATCGCTCGCATCCGCGATGACCTCGACGGCGAACAACGCCAGTCTGACTACCTGGACGCTCTCATCGACCACAGCCCGTTGGTCACCGTCGTTGACGGTCGTTTCCAGGAGAAGGACCGCCGGTGTCGGCGATGTGGAGCCACCTGGACAGTGTACGAGGAGAAGGAGACCGACGTGAATATCGCCATCGCGTTGGTCGAGGACGCCATGCGAGACCGATACGACACCGCACTCCTTATATCGGCCGACAGCGACCTGTGCCCAGCAATTCGGTCGATGAAACGCCTTTTTCCTGAGAAAAGGATCGTCGTGGCCTTCCCGCCGCGGAGGCGGTCTGGTGATCTCAAAAAAACCGTCGATGGATTCTTGTCTATCGGCGACGACAAAATCCGCCAATCGCAACTCCCACAGACGGTCGTTATGGCTGCCGGGATCACTCTGCACAGGCCCAAGCACTGGAACTGAAACAATTGTCGCTGATGTACCTGTCTGCGCTGACCTGGGTTGCGCAGGGTTAGTCGAACTGACCGGAGCAGACACCTGTAGTGAAGGCGGTCCACGCGGCTGGGGTGCAGGTCAAGGCTGGGCCGGTGGGGTGCTTGGAGTCCCGGATGGCGGTGGCGCCGACCAGCGTCACTACCTCTACGCAGGCACCGCTGCCGCTCGACCTGGTGCTCTTGCGCCATGCAGCTCCGGACAGGTCGATCTCCGGCATCGCTGCACGTCCTCTCAGTCCTCCATCAGTGCCGCCAGCATGCTAGTCGACCGCTCGGGGCTGGCCGCCACGGCACGCAGGTGCTGGAACATTAGGTGGTAGCGCCGGAGTTCGGCCTCCTTCTCCAGGAACAGATCACCAGCCAGTGAGTCGATGTAGACCACGTCCGGGTACGCCGGGTCGGGAAAGTCGAGCAGGATGAACGAGCCGGGCATCCCGGGGTGGGCACCGGCGCCGAACGGGATGACTTGCAGCGTCACGTTCGGCTCACCAGCCATTTTGATCAGGTGCAGGAGCTGGGCACGCAGCACCTTGGGGCCACCGACCTGCCGGTGCAGCGCAGCCTCGTCCACAATGGCCCACAGCTTGAGCGGCTCGGGCTTGGCGAGCAGCTGTTGCCGCTCGACGCGAGCCTGGACGCCCTGGGTCACCTGGTGCTCGCTGGCCATCGGGAACACGCCGCTGATCACCGCGCGGGCGTAATCCTCGGTCTGGAGCAGGCCGGGCACGAACAGCGACTCGTAGTTGCTCACCGACCGGGCCTCGACCTCGAAGCCGATGTAAGTGGTGTACTGCTCGGGCAACTCGGCGTGATAGGGCTGCAACCAGCCCTGTTGCTCGCCATCGCGGCCGAGCGCGAGCAGCTCCTCGCGCTGCGGATCGACCACGCCGTACAGGTCGAGCAGCGCCATGAGAGTCCGCTTCTGCGGACGGCGGACCCGAGCGGTCTCCAGCCGGTAGATCGTCGCCTCGTTCATTCCGGTCCGCTCACTGACCTGCTCCCGGGCCATCTCGTGGGACTCCCGCAGCCGTCGCATCTCCGCAGCAAGACGGCGTAGCCGGATCGTCGGAATCATCGCAACCACCCTTCTCCAGGACCGCGCAGCGGCCGACACCGCTCCTAAAAATTCTTCTGCATAGCTTGTATCTAGTAGGGAGGCAGAAGCATACTAGGCACGCAGCGTTGCTGCACACGTCGCCGGGGGCCTCAAAGCTCTGTCCGGCCC
>JBOHHD010000825.1:0-5709 GCA_050700515.1 Pseudonocardiaceae bacterium | reverse complement strand
CCACGACGTCGAGCCGGCCCTGCGCCACGCCGGCCACGGCCGGTGGTAACACGGCGTACGCGGCGGCGGCCAGGGCGCGGCGAGCAGGGGTGACCGGAAATCCACGGGTGGCCAGGTAGGCGGACATCGCGGCCAGGGGCATCGCGGCCAGCAGCAGCAGCGAGACCGCGACCGCGGGCGAGCCCACCGGCAGGCCGAGCATCCCCAGCACGGCCAATGCCGCGGGCGCCGGGGCCGCGCTACCGCCCCCGACGGGGTGCCAGGCAGCCAGGTAGGACGACCAGAGATCGCCCAGCCCCTCCACCGGCAGGAGCCGTCCGCCCGCCAGCTCCAGCCCGAGCCTGCCGCGATTCACCACCACCGCGAGCGCGACCATGGCAACCACCAGCAGCACCAGGGGGGATCGCGGAGCCTGCCGTAGGAGCCTGCCGACCCGTCCCTTGGCTCTCCCCGGCCGCCCTGGACCGCTGCCCGGGACAGCGGTCCCGGGCTGTCTGCGTACCGGCGAGGGCCGCGAGGGGGATCCCGTCCCGGCTGTAGCGGCCTTCGTGCTCTGGCGTGACACCGACCCCTCCTGTCCATGCCCGACGTCGAGCGGGGGCACACCAATAACGTCCCGGCAGGGCAGTAACCCAGCCGGCTCTGGCACCGGCAGGCTGCCAGATCTTGGTGCCAATGGTCCAGTGCTAGGGCGCCATGAGGGTGCCCGGAGGGTGGGGAGCAGCAGCCACGCGGCGGGCCTGAGGTGGCCGCATCTGGGCTGCTAGCAGCCCCTCAGCCCGCGTCGTGCTTGAGCCTGCGGCGCTCCCGCTCGGACAAACCGCCCCAGATACCGAATCTCTCATCGTGAGACAGCGCGTACTCCAGACACTCGGCCCGGACCTCGCACCCCAGGCAGATCCGCTTCGCTTCCCGGGTCGAGCCGCCCTTCTCCGGGAAGAACGCCTCCGGGTCGGTCTGCGCGCACAAGGCGCGCTCCTGCCACTCCTGCTGGTCCGGCTCGGCGAACAAGGCAAGCAGCACCGGGTCGTCGGGGGTCGGTGCCCAGCAGCGTGATTCGATGTCCCCCTGATCCCCGCACCAGTCCCTGTCCATCTCATCCATAGCTTGTCCGCCTCCTCGCCATCTGGTTCCTCCCCAGTTGGCGGACTGACCGGGTCGGCCAGGCACCCGGAAATAACAACGCTGTGATTACACCCGTGTCACCCCTTGAACGCAACCCCGCGGACCCATTCGAGCGCCTTTAACGGCGTGTCGCAGTTGACGCGCGAGCCAGACCGGCTCACTTGCAAACGATCGGGTGAGCGACACTGGGCCGGTGCGCACCACCAGTCTCGCCCCCAGTCCGCTGTTCGTGTTGCTCGTCGCCGCCACCACGGCCGGCGGCATGCTCGCGGCACTGACTTCAGGAGTGGCCCGTACCGGGGGCATCGTGCTGCTGGTGCTCGGCGGGTGGGCGGTCTCGCTGTGTCTGCACGAGTTCGGGCACGCGCTGGTGGCCTATCGGGGCGGCGACCACTCGGTGCGCGCCAAGGGGTACCTCACCCTTGACATCCGGCGTTACACCGACCCGGTCATGTCCCTGGTGCTACCGCTGCTGCTGCTGGCGGTGGGCGGCATACCGCTGCCCGGCGGCGCGGTATGGATCAATCACCACGCGCTGCGCTCGCGCGCGAGGATCTCGGCGGTGTCGCTGGCCGGCCCGCTGACCAACCTGGCACTGGGCGTCGTGTTGATCGTCGTGGTCAGCACCGGCGTGCCACCGGTCGGGCTCGGCGTCGGGCTGTCCTGCCTGGCCCTGGTGCAGGTGCTGGCGTTCGTGCTCAACATCCTGCCGGTACCGGGTCTGGACGGGTTCGGCGCGCTGGAGCCCTATCTGCCCGCGTCGACCCGCCGATTCGCCGACACGGTCCGGCCCTACGCCCCTCTGGCGTTCTTCGTCCTGATCATCGGGGTACCGGGAGCCGCCGCAGTGCTGTTCGATGCCGGCTTCGCGGTCTTCGATGCTCTGGGGGGCGATCCGCGGTCGGCGGCCATCGGCTTCAACGAGCTGATGTTCTGGCGCTGACACAGCCTGAGCGCTCGCCGCGTAGCGTGCCAGCGTGAAGGTTGTCGGGCTGGCCGGCGGGGTCGGAGGCGCTCGTTTTCTGCTCGGTGTCAAGGCCGCGCTGGGCCTGCCCGCCGTCGGAGCGCCCGGCGACGCCGCGTCGAGCGACCACGAGATCACCGCGGTGGTCAACGTCGGCGACGACATCTGGTTGCACGGGCTGCGGATCTGCCCGGACCTGGACACCTGCATGTACACCCTGGGCGGAGGGATCGACGCCGAGCGCGGGTGGGGCCGGGCGAACGAGACCTGGGTGGTCAAGGAGGAGCTGGCGAATTACGGAGCCGACCCGGACTGGTTCGGGCTGGGTGACCGCGACCTGGCCACCCACCTGGTCCGCACCCGGATGCTGCGGGCGGGCTACCCGCTGTCCGCGGTCACCGCGGCACTGTGCGATCGATGGCGCCCCGGGGTGCGGTTGTTGCCCGCTACCGACGATCGCTGCGAGACCCACGTGGTGGTCCAGGACGGGGCAACGCGCTGTGCGATGCACTTTCAGGAGTGGTGGCTCCGGCACCGGGCGGCGCTGCCCGCCGAGGCGTTCGTGCCGGTGGGTGCCGACGACGCCGAGCCGGCCGCCGGGGTGCTGGACGCGATCGCCGAGGCCGACGTGGTACTGCTGGCCCCGTCGAATCCGGTGGTGTCGATCGGCACTGTGCTGGCGGTGCCGGGGATCCGCCACGCGCTGCGGAACTCATCGGCTCCGGTGATCGGACTGTCCCCGATCGTCTCCGGCCACGCGGTGCGGGGGATGGCCGAGGCATGCCTGGCCGCCATCGGTGTATCCAGTGATGCGGGGGCGGTCGGAAGGCACTACGGTGCCCGGGACTCGGGCGGGATCCTGGACGGATGGCTGGTGCACACCGGGGACAATGCGACAGTATCCGGAGTGGCGGTCCGGGAGGTGCCGCTGCTGATGTCCGATGTCGCCGCGACCGCGACGATGGCCACCGCAGCCCTGGACCTGGCGAGCTCCCTTCATGGGCAACCTCCGGCGCGGCTTCCTGAGCAACCTCCGGCGCGGCACCCATGAGCGAGCTCGGCGCCCGGGACCACGGCGCACCGGGTGAGGTCCGCATCCTGCCGATCCGGGGGCTGCCCGAGTTCCGGCCGGGAGACGACCTGACCGCCGCGCTGGCCGCCGCCGCTCCCTGGTTGGCCGATGGGGACGTCATCGCGGTCACCAGCAAGGTCATCTCCAAGGTGGAGGGGCGCCTGGTCCCGGTGCCCACCGACCCACCGGCCAGGGAGACCGCCCGGCGCAAGCTGGTCGCCTCCGAGGCCAGGCGGCTGGTGGCGCGCCGAGGCAACGTCGTGATCACCCAGAACGAGATGGGCGTGGTGGCAGCCGGATCCGGAGTGGACACCTCCAATGTGGACGACGGCGAGATCGCGCTGCTGCCGTCGGATCCGGACGCCAGTGCCGCGCGGCTGCGGACGGGGCTGGCTGCCGCACTCGGTGTCGATGTCGCCGTGGTGATCACCGACACGCTGGGCCGGCCCTGGCGGCTCGGGCAGACCGATGCCGCGATCGGGGCCGCCGGGCTGCGCGTGCTGCACTGTTACGAGGGCAGCCGCGACCGGCACGGCAATCAGCTGTCGGTCACCCAGGTCGCGATAGCCGACGAGGTGGCGGCGGCCGCCGATCTGGTCAAAGGCAAGCTGGGCGGAGTGCCGGCGGCCGTGCTGCGCGGGCTGGCTCGCCCGGATGACGCCCACCACGACGGCACCGGTACCGCTGCGGATCTGGTCCGCCCGCCGGCCGACGACTTGTTCCGGCTGGGTACCGACCTGGCGATCGACCAGGGGCGGGCCGAGGCGGTCCTGCTGCGCCACTCGGTGCGTTCCTTCCGCCCCGACCCGGTGGATCCCGCTGCACTGCGCCGTGCGGTCGGGGTGGCACTCACCGCGCCCGCACCGCACCACACCCGACCGGTTCGCTTCGTGTGGCTCGCCGACCGGGGCGTCCGGCGGCGGCTGCTGGACGCGATGGCGCAGGCCTGGCGGGCCGACCTGCGCAGCGACGGGCTGACCGAGGAGCAGATCGAACACCGGGTACGGCGCGGCGACCTACTACGTGACGCGCCGGAGGTGCTGGTGCCCTGCGCGGTGCTCGACGGCGCGCACCCCTACCCCGACGCGCGCCGCCGCGCCGCCGAGGAAGCGATGTTCACCGTCGCCGCGGGCGCCGCCGTACAGGGCCTGCTGGTGGCGCTGGCCACCGAGGGCCTGGGCTCGTGTTGGATCGGCTCGACGCTGTTCTGCCCGAACCTGGTCCGTGCCGAACTCGAACTACCGCCAGAATGGCGCCCGCTCGGCGCCGTCGCCATCGGCCACCCGGCGCAACCACTGCAACCGCGCCCCGCGCGCGATCCCGATCACGGATTGGTGCTGCGATGACCTCCGCAATCTCCACGGTTCCGAATGCCGCCGTGCACGCCGACGCGATTCGGGTGCTGTCGGACTGGGAACCCGGGGCACATGGGCAGCAGACGCTGCGGCAAGCGTTCCTGGGGTTCTTGGCCGCCCGCCCGGATGCCTGCGCCCGCTCCTGCGTGCCCGGCCACCTGACCGCCTCGGCGGTCGTCCTCTCCCACGACGAGACCCAGGTGCTGCTCACCCTGCACCCGCGAATCGGGCGCTGGGTGCAGCTCGGGGGGCACTGCGAGGAGCACGACACCGGCCTGGCCGCAGCGGCCCTGCGGGAGGCGACCGAGGAATCCGGTATTCCCGATCTGCGGATCGACTTCCAACCACTACACCTGGACGTGCACCCGATCACCTGCTCGCTGGGCTCGCCCACCCGACATTTCGACGTACGGTTCCTGCTGCACGCCCCGCCCGACGCCACCCCCGTGCGCAGCGCCGAATCCACCGACCTGGCCTGGTGGCCGGTACATGCCCTGCCCCCCGAGGTCGCCCCCGCCGTAGCGGCCCGCGAGCACTCTCGATGATCCGTCCCCGAAGGAGGAGTTGCCGCGGAATGAGGCAGCCCACGTCGCGCTGCGGGTGTTGCCACTCTCCTCGGGAGCGCCCCCCGGCGTCGATGGCTCGTTCAGTGTCCTGGAGTTCTCCGACCTTGATCCCCGCATCGTCTATCTGGACCGCATGACCGAGCGGCTCACCGGGCGCGGTAGTCGCGGGGGCTGTAGCGGGGACCGAAGCGGGGCCGGCGGAACCCGGAGGCTTCGACGTAGCGCACCGCGCGGTGGCGCTGGGGGGTGTAGGGCGCGAGAACTTCGAGCATGCCTGCATCGTCCAGCGGCCTGCCGAGCAGCGCGTAGCCGACGACAGACGGGATGTGGAAGTCGCCGACGCTCACCGCATCGGCGTCGGCCCAGGCCCGCTGGGCCACCTCGGCGGCGGTCCACACCCCGACCCCGGGAATCTTGCGCAGCAGATCCCGGCCCGGGGCGCCGCCCAGCGCCACGGCACTCTCCAGCCGGTGCGCCACGGTGGCCGCCGCCAGCAGCGCGCGACGCCGGGAGCGGTCCACCCCGGCGCGGTGCCATTCCCAGTCCGGGATCGCCCGTACCGCCGCCGGTCCGGGCGGCACGCGTAGCTCAGCGGGACCGGGCGCGGGCTCCCCGAACCGCCAGCAC
>JBOHHD010000824.1:0-11782 GCA_050700515.1 Pseudonocardiaceae bacterium | reverse complement strand
GTACAAGCCCCTGCTCGGCGAGCCGCTTGGGCAAGCCGTCCGGAACGGACAGCTTGCCGAGCATCGCCTTGATGGTCAACTCCCAAACAGTGGCCGCCGAGACGTGCACCACTGTTTCCGAGCTGATTGATTGCCGAGCATGTGCTCCGAGTCGAGGATTGTCGTCGAGCAGCCATAGCGCTGCCTGACTGTCAAGGAGCAGCAATGTCGTCGCCGTAGAACATCCGCTGGATGTCTGGATCGACAGCGGCGAAGGATTCGTCGTCATAACTCAGCTCGCCGCGCAGGCCCCCGAACACCACCGGTGTCCGCTGGTGCGGGACGAGCTCAGCGACGGGCTGACCGGCCTTGGAGATGATGACCCGCTCGCCGGCCGCCACCCGCTCGAGCAGGCGGGAGAGGTGAGTCTTCGCCTCATGAATGTTGACGCTCACCGTCACAGTCCACCTCACTCGAATTGACTTAGTCCAGCTTAGCACCTTAGATCGGTCGACTCTGGTGACTGGAGCGCCCGATGCGGTCTCCCGCTACGCCCACCACGCTGAGCCCGGCGCCGACGAGACCGAGGATCACGCGGGGGAACCGGATCAGCCAGATGATGCTGTCCTGCGCCGTGTTCCAGGTCGGCTCACTGTCGAGAACCGAAGGCTTCGGCAGGCTTCTCAAGCCCCTCAATCGACAGCGGAGTCGGCGGGTCCATGTAGTCGAACTTCATCACCAGGAGGTCATCGTTACGCACCGCCTGTGGTGCATGGTGGGCTTCCTTGCTCGCGGCTGAGGAATTCGGGTGTCGCCAGGTACCCAGGTCATACAGGCGACCACATCGGCATGGGCTCCCGTCAGCCTCCTTGGATGGAGTCGGTGTCGAGCTGTGCGGCCAGCAGGCTGACGTAGGTTCCCTGTGCCGCGAGCAGTTCCCGGTGGGTGCCGGTCTCGGCGATGTGCCCGTCGTCGAGGACGACGATGCGGTCGGCGGCCTGGATCGTGGAGAGGCGATGGGCGATGACCAGCATGGTGCGCCCCTCGCGCGCTCGCGCCATGGCGGCGGCGACCTCGCGTTCGCTGGCGGCGTCGAGGTTGGACACGGCCTCGTCCATGATGAGGATCGGGGCATCCTTGAGCAGCGCGCGGGCGATCGCGATGCGCTGGCGCTGACCGCCGGACATCCGCGCGCCCAGCTCGCCGGCGACCGTGTCGTAGCCGTCGGGCAGGTGCGAGATGAACTCGTCGGCCAGCGCGCCGCGCGCGGCGTCCTCGACCTGGGCGTCGGTCGCGTCGGGTCGCCCGAGGCGGATGTTCTCCCGCAGCGAGATGTTGAACAGGAAGACGTCCTGGGGTACCAACGTCAGCAGCCGGCGCAGGTCTTCCTGGGGAAAGTCGCGCACGTCGTGGCCGCCGATGGTGATCGTCCCCGCTTCGACGTCCCACAGGCGCAGCAGCAGGCTGGCGCAGGTCGACTTGCCGGCCCCGGAATGGCCGACGAGCGCGACGGTCTCCCCGGGGGCAATCTCGAAGCTGACCTGATCGACGGCACGACGCAGGGCCGGCCCGTAGCGGAAGCTGACCGCGTCGAAGCGGATCCGCGGCTCGATCGGCCCGGGTGGTGGCGCGTCGACGAGGTCGGTCACCGGCGAGGGCGCGCGCAGGATCGTCGTGATCCGGTCCGCCGCGGCCGCCACGACGCTGAGCTCGCGAGCGATGTCGGTGACCTTGATCACCGGCAGCAGGGACACGGCGGCGAGCACGACCGCGACGGGGAACCAGGACGTGTCGAGCGATCCGTTGCTGACGAGTGCGGCACCGGTGGCGAGCACGGCGAGCACACCCGCGACCGTGATCGTGTCGGTCGCCGCGAGCTCCAGCCCGGAGCGACGGCCGTGCGCGACCTTGTTGGCGCGCAGCATCGCGCCGCGGGCGCGCAGCATCGCCAGCCGGCGCGGTCGGCCGCCGAAGGACACCAGCTCGCGCAGGCCCTGGAACGTGTCGACGACCTCGGCGCTCATGTCGCCCAGCGCCGCACGCAGGTCGCGCCCCTGCACCTCGGCACGCCGGCGCAGCCAGGAGGGCACGGTGGCCAGCAATATCAAGGCCAGCACGAAGGCCAGCGCGAGTGCCCAATGGAACGCCCCGAGCGCGATCACGGTCGCCAGCGGGACGGTCGCCGCGACCGCCAGCGGGCTCAGGGTATGCGCGAAGAACAGCTCGATCTGCTCGACGTCGGAGATCGCGGCCGACCCGAGGTCGCCGGAACGGCGCTCGATCATGTATCCCGGCGCGAGGCGTTCGAAGGCGGTGTACACCTGTCCGCGCGTGTCGGCCAGCGCGCGGAACGCCGCGATGTGCGCGAAGTAGGTGTCGGCGAGGTTCATCAGGGCCAGCGGCACGATCAGGGCGGCGAGCACGATCAGCCCCGGCTGCAGGGCCGACGCGGTCGCGCCGGTCGCCGCCTGAGCGACCAGCCACGCGCCGGTGCCGGCGGAGGCGAGCAGCAGCAACTGGTGTCCCGCGCCGGTGGCGATCGCCGCGAAGATCAGCCCGCGGTGTGGCCAGAGCAGGTACATCAACGAGCGCAACCGGACCCGCAGAGGCGCGCGCGCGGCGGCTGGCGCGAGCGGCTCGGCAACGACGCTCATCGTGCGCTCACCCCCGCCTGCGCGGCGACGAGCTCGGCGTACGCCCCCTGCTGTTCAAGCAGACTGTGGTGGGCGCCGGCCTCCAGCACGCGGCCGCGGTCCAGGACGACGATCCGGTCGGCGTCGCGCACCGTCGACAGGCGATGCGCGATGACCAGCGTGGTGCGCCCGCGGGTCAGCTCGTCCAGCGCGCGCTGGATCTCGGCCTCGTTGGCGGCGTCGACGCTGGAGGTCGGCTCGTCGAGCACCAGGATCGGCGCGTCCTTGAGCAGCGCGCGAGCGATCGCGATGCGCTGACGCTCACCGCCGGACAGTTTCAGTCCACGCTCGCCGACGATCGTGTCATAGCCTTCCGGAAGTGCGCAGATGAACTCGTGCGCGCGCGCCGCGCGCGCCGCTGCCTCAAGTTGCTCGCGGCTCGCGTCGACGCGCCCCAACAGCAGGTTGTCACGCACCGATCCGTGGAACAGGTAGGTGTCCTGGGCGACGACGCCGACCAGACCGCGCAGCTCGGTGAGCGCGAGCTCGCGGGTGTCCCGCCCGTCGATCAGGATCCGGCCGTGCGCGAACTCGAAGAAGCGCAACAGCAGCGAGACGATCGTCGTCTTGCCCGCGCCCGAGCGCCCGACCAGCGCGACGCGTTCGCCGGGTGCCACGCTCAACGAGAAACCGTCCAGCGCGCGCTGGGAGCGCTCGGCGTAGCCGAAGCTGATGTCCTCGAAGCGCAGACCCGGCGGATGCCCGATCGACGCCACCGGCGCCGGTGCCGCGGGCTCGCCGACCTCGGGCTCGGTGTCGAGCAGCGCGAAGATCTCCCGGCTCGACGGTAGCGAGTTGTAGCTCTGGTGGTAGGCGTTCTGCAGGTCGTGCAGCGGGCGGAAGCACTCGCGCGCGAGCAGCAGGATGGTGAACAGCTCGACGGTCGTGATGAGGCCGTCGGCGCGGTGCAGCGCACCGAGCCCGACCGCCGCCGCAGTGCCGATCGGGATCGCCAGCTCGGCGACGCCCGCGGACAGGCACCAGACGACCATCACGCGAATCGAGTCCCGGCAGAAGTGCTCGGCACGCGCGTGCAGTTCGACGCCCCGGCGGCGGCTGGCGTTGAACGCCTTGAGCGTCGCCATGCCCTGCACCGCGTCCAGATTCTCGGCGTAGAGGCCACGGTAGGTCGTCATCCAGGCGTCCGCGCGCCGCTTCATCAGCCGCGACCCCACCACCGCCGCCACCGGGGCGACCAGCGCGCAGACCAGGATGATCACGCCGACGAGCGGATCGAGCACGATCACATAGGCGGTGACCCCGACGGCACCGATGATCGACGCGGCGACCTGTGGCAGGAAGCGCCCCACCAGCGGGTCCAGATGCTCGACGGAGTCGACCGCGGTCGACTGCATGCTGCCGCTGCGGGTGCGTTGCAGCGCACCCGGGCCGAGCTCGAACAGCTTGGCGGTCAGGCGTTCGCGGACAGCCTCCTTGACGGCGCTCGCGACCTCCGGCGCACGCGCCTCCCGCCTGGCGAGCAGCCATGCCCGCGCGACCTGCAACAGCGCGATTCCCCCCAGCTGTCCCAGGATCGATCCGACGGCGCCGCCCGCGAAGACCTCCGCCAGCACCCGCGCGATGAGGATGCCCTGGGCGACGTAGGTGATCGTGATCAACAGGCCCAGCACGACCAGGCTCGCCAACGGCCACCGTACCTGCGGGGCCATCGCCAGCAGCCTCCGTGTCAGCTTTCGCATGCAGCCTCCTCTGTCATGACGCCACCGACGTCGTCCGTGCCACCGGCGGCTGGTGATCGGCAGCCAGCCGGTCGAAGCTCAGGGGCACGCGGCCCATCTCGGGATCCGTCCAGTGGCGCAACCGCAAGCCGAACCCGCGAACAACGAGGTCGGCGGTCAGTACCAGCACGCCCCTGGGCCAGGCGATTCTGATCGGTTGGCCACCGCTTACCTCCTGGCCGGCTTCTGCACAGCGACACTCGGAATTACCTCTAACGGGTGATGCTAACGACACTATCGCACTAATTGCAATCTTGTTGTATTAGCAATCTGCTGGTGACGTCCCGCGCGGTGCGCCGGCTGTTCGCCCTCCCCACGCGGCAGCCGCCGGTCACGCCAGGCTCAACAGAGCTGGCCTATCGCCTTAATATTGCATTAACGTGTACGGTGACCACTATTGCTGGAGGTCCCGTTGACTGCCTCACCTGCTCCTTCCACCGTTAGTGACCAGCTGCGTCCCCTGGTGGCCGGCCGCCTGGTGGTGCTTGCCACAGCCGATCCGCCCGGCCCTGCGTTGCGGCACCTCCGGGAGCTCGGCGCCGGCCGGATGCTGGTGCTCGGTCCGGCCACCTGTCGCCCGCTGACCTCCGCGGTGGGCGCCGAACTGGTCGTGGTCGATCTCGCGGACGACGATCCGAAGCTCACCCAACAGCGTTGGGAAGCCATGCTCGCCGACCCGCCGCCCGGGCTGCACCGCCTCCTCGAGACGCACGACCCGGACCGAAATGCGCTCGTCCTGGTGTCACCCTGGTTCGAGACGACCGAGCTGATCGGCTGCCCGGTTTTCGGCGCGCACCGGCCTGGCTGGACCAGCTACGAGCACAAGCTGCTGGCTGATCGGCTCTGGGAAGTCGCCGGCATCCCCCATCCCCCCTCCCTGGTCGTCCCGCTGGAACTGGACGCGCTGCTCAGGGCGGTGGTTGAGCTTGATGAAGGTGCGGGCACGGTGTGGGTCGGCGACGTGGAGGGCAAGCCCGGGGGCGGCCCGGCGACCCACTGGATCTGGGATCGGGCCGATGCCAGGATCGCCTACACCGCGCTGGCAGGCCACCACCAGCAGGTGCGGGTGATGCCGTTCCTGGCCGGCCAGCCCTGCAGCATCCCCGGGATGGTGCTGCCCGACGGTGTGGTTGCGTTACGGCCCGTCGAACACGTCGTCCTGCACACCGATGCCAGCGGCAGGGCACTGCCGACCGGATCCAACGCTGCCTGGACCCCGCCGGACGCCGACCGGGAGCAGATGCGAGATGTGGTTCGCCGGGTCGGCACCGCCCTGCGCGATCTGGCCGGTAAGCGGTCCAGCTTCTGTGTTGACGGCGTGCTGACCTCACGCGGGTTCCTGCCCACCGGGTGCAGCACCCGGTGGACCCCCCCGCTGAGCTACCTGGACGCTGCACTTCCGGAATTCCCCCTGCTACTGGCCCACCACGCCATCGCTGACGGTCATGATCTCGGCGTACCCAGCACGGAACTCGAAGCCTTCCTCATCACGGCCACGCGCGCCCACCGGCCGGTCTTCGCTCGCGGTGGGCCCCGGGCGACCACGCTGAATGAGCGGCACATCACCGACATCGCAACCTCGGGCAGCGGTCCGCGGAGTAGCACCTACGCCGAGAGGTAACCAACAGGCGCCACCTCAATTCCCGTTGTCCCGCGACGGATCCCTGGTCACGTGAGCGAGAAGCCGCCAGCGTATTGCCGGTAGGGGCAATTGTTGTTACGAGTCATGTCGTGACACAACGTCCGCGGTTGCTGACTCTGATGGGCTCCGGTGAGACCGCCCCGACGATGGCGAAGGTTCATCGTCTGCTGGTGGGGCGCCTTGGTCCCCCACCGGTCGACGTGGTGTTGCTGGACACTCCGTACGGGTTCCAGGAGAACGCGGACGAAATTTCCCGCCGTGCGGTCGGCTATCTCGAACGCAACTTGGGAATGCCACCGCGCGTGGCCAGCTGGCGCAATCCGGCAAGCGAGCTATGGCTACGTGAGCAGGCCCTGTCGCTGATCCGGGCGGCCGACCTGGTCTTCGCCGGGCCGGGAAGTCCCACTTACGCCTTGCGGGTATGGAAGGGCGGCGACCTGCGTGACTTGCTGGCGGGCAACCTCGCTCGCGGTGGCTGTGTGACCTTCGGCAGCGCCGCCGCCGCATGCCTCGGGATCGCCACCGTGCCGGTGTACGAGTTCTACAAGGTGGGGGCCGATCCCCATTGGGTCGAGGGCCTGGATTTGCTGGCCGTGCTCGGCTTACAGGCAGCGGTGATCCCCCACTTCGACAACGCCGAGGGCGGCACCCATGACACCCGATTCTGCTACCTGGGGGAGCGGCGCCTGCAGGCGATGGAGCGGATGGGCGATGTCACGACGTTCGTGCTCGGTATCGACGAGCACACTGCGGGAGTGTTCGACCTGGACGCGGACACGCTCACGGTGCTGGGTCGAGGCGGGGTCACAGTTCGCCACCACGGTGTGAGCACAGTGTTCGGTACCGGGATCACGGTCGGGATGGATCAGGTGCGGGCCGCCGCTGCCGGTGAGCGGCCTGTCGCCGTGACCGCCCAGGGGGGCGTGCAGGGTTCCGGTGCGGGTCCCGAGGTGCCTTCCCTGCTGTCCCTGCACGCCGAGATGCAGCGACTGGAGGGTGCCTTCGACGCAGGACTGGGCTCCCGGGACGTCGCCACGGCAGTGACCGCGGTCCTCGAGCTCGAGCAGACCATCGTCGACTGGTCGGCCGACACCGAAGAAGAGGACAGTTCCCACGCCCCCCGGGCCGTATTGCGCCGGATGGTGCTGCGCTTGGGCGAGCTCGCCGCAGTGGGTCTGCGTGATCCGACCGAATTGATCGCTCCCCTTGTCGACACACTCGTCGAGATCCGGGATCGGGCCCGCGCCCAGCGCTCGTGGTCGCTGGCCGACGAGCTGCGGGAGCGGCTCACCATGGCCGGGGTCACGGTGCGCGACACCCCAACGGGCACTGTCTGGGAACTTACCTCACACTGAGTCATCCTCCGGAGGAGTGTCGGTCATCCTCTGCATGAGTGTCGCAGTTGCATCGAGATGGCAGATTCGGCAGGCTCTGGTGCCCGCATATGCTGCCTGATCAGGAGGATTTCGGTGGTCGATTCCCGCGTCACACTGACGCAACCGATCGTCCGAAGCGAGAGTTCCATGCCGTCGTCGGCTCACGTGCGGTGCGAGATCCTTCCGGTGACCTGCGTCGGCGGGCAGATCGTTGCTCTGATCCAGCACTCCGACGCCGCGGCGCCAGTGCCCGGCTGGTGGCGTGAGCTCCCAGCCGGCCGGCACCCGACGGAGGTGGTGGTGGAGGCCCTGACCGGCGAGCTCGGCGCGATGTTCGACCAGTCGAGGTCGGTCGTGCACTCCACGTCGTGGCGCTATGAGGGGGAACAACTGGTGCTGAGCTACCTGGCGGCCTTGCCGCCGCTGGCCAGTACCCCGCCCGGTTTCACGCTGCAACCGGTGGACACCCGGCCAGCCGGGATAGGGCGGACCACCGATACCGACGCGATTCCCGTCATGGACGTGCTCACGCACGGACTACGCCATTTCGCGATGCTGCGGATCAGCGACCCCACGATCGCCAACACCCTGTCCGAATGCTGGCACGAGTCGCTGGCAACCTGGAACCCGTTACCGGCCGGTCTGCTCGAACATCCGCATGGTCCTGCACGCCAATATCGGTGAAACCCTGGTACCGGTGGTCGCGGTGGTGTGACCGTACGTCAGGGAGTGCGGTTCGAGGATGGCAGGTAGAAGGCGAGCTGAATCTTGCCCGTCACCGGGTGCACCGAACGCACTGCACCCACCCCGAACACGTCGTGCACCAGTTGGGGCGTCAGGAGGTCCTCGGGCCTGCCTGAGGCCACCACCTCTCCCTTGCCCAGGACGTAGACGCGGTCACAATACGCGGCGGCGAGGTTGAGGTCGTGCAGCGCGGCGAGCGCGGCGACACCAAGCTCTCGGACCAGCTCGAGCACCTCCAGCTGGTGGAGGATGTCGAGGTGATTGGTGGGCTCGTCGAGCCCGAGCAGGCGAGTCTGCTGGGCCAGGGCACGCGTGAGCAGGACACGTTGCTTCTCCCCACCGGAGAGGGTGCGAAAACCTCGGTCGGCGAAGTCGGTCGCCCGGACACGGGCCAACGCCTCGTCGACGATCCGGTCATCGGTCTCGGTGTCGCGCTCGAGCAGGCCGAGGTGGGGTGCTCGGCCCATCATGACCATGTCCCGTACGGTGAAGTCGAAGTCACTGGGCGGTTCCTGCACGACGACCGCGGTGCGTCTGGCCGCCGTCCGAGCCGAGAGCTTCCAGACATCATTGCCGTCACATTTAGGGCGTCATCGGATCGCGACCAGCAGCCGGCGGTCCATCATCTGGGTCAGGGTGGCAACCTCGGCGAATCCGGCTGTCCGCAGCACCCGCTCCCACTGGACCAGCGTGGTGCCCGCGCCGTGGCGCCTGGAACCGAATCGTCGATCACGCTCGACGAAGAACTCACTGAGCTCCGGCTCCTCGGCAAGCGACTCCCACCAGGCATAGAAGTCTTCGAGTGTCTCGTTGGTCTGCTGCTCGTGCGCTGCCTGCCGGAGCTGTTTGGTGAGCTCGGCCAGCCGCGGATCGGCGGGATCGGCCAGCAAGGTGTCGAAGTTGAGGAACACGCCACCGGGGCGCACCAGGGCCGCCAACCCCGCTGCCAGGTGCGGCAGATGATCAGCGTCGAGCCAGTGCAGAGCCGTCGCGGACGCGATGGCATCGAACGGGGTCGTCGGCAACGACCCGGTCCAGTCCGCTGCCCGCAGGTCGGTCTCCACCCAGTGCACCCGGTCGCCGAGGGTGCGCCGGCCGAGCTCCAGCATCACCGGGTCGAGGTCCAGGCCGAACACCTCGGCGTCGGGAAACCGGGCGAGCGTCCGGTCCGAGAGCGATCCCGGTCCGCAGGCCAGATCGAGTAGCCGGCCCGGCGCCGCACCGAGGCGGGCGAGGACGTCGAGCATGAGAGCGAAGATCTGCTCCCGGTCGGGCACGTAGCCGGCCTGCTGCCGGTCCCAGCGGTGCACCCACGATGCGGCGTCCAGGCCGTGGCATGACGTGCTCGGGGCGATGTCGCTCATGGTGTTTTCCTCTCCTGGAACACTTCCGACGCGCCGGTCGGGGTTGCGGGCACGGTGTCCCGCTGCGTCACAGCCCACCGCCGGCAGGGATCGCGGACGGGGTCGCTGAGGCTCGACCGGCCGATCGTGGGCACCGGGTCGAGCTCGTCGAAGGCGAGGATCGGCCGTCCGGTGTCCGGGTGGTTCCATCGGTGGACACGGACGCCGAAGCACTCCGCGATGCGCTCGGGCGTGAGCACCTCCTCGGGTGGACCGCTGGCGATGAGCCGGCCTGCCGCCATGACATAGATGCGGTCGCAGTACTGGGCGGCGAGGTTCAGGTCGTGGATCGCGGCCAGCGTGGAATGACCGAGCCCGCGGACCAGACCGAGGATCTCCAGTTGGTAGCGGATGTCAAGGTGGTTGGTCGGTTCGTCGAGCAGGTGCAGCCGGCTGCGTTGGGCCAGCGCTCGGGCCACCTGGACGCGCTGCTTCTCCCCGCCGGACAGGGTGGCGTAGCTGCGCCGGCGGGCACCGGTCATGTTGACGCGCTCCAGGGCGTCGGCACAGATCTGGCGGTCGGAGTCGGTGTCCCGGTCCAGCGGCCGCTTGTGCGGCGTGCGACCCAGCGCGACCACCTCCTCGACGGTGAAGTCCAGCTCGGCGGGACCCTCCTGGGCGACGACGGCGACCCGGCGGGCCGCCTCCTTGGCCGGCAGGCGCCACAGATCGTCATCATCGAGGCTGATCAGGCCCGCAGAGGGGCGCAGCGCGCGGTAGATGCTGCGCAGCAAGGTCGACTTGCCACAGCCGTTGGGTCCGACCAAGCCGACGAACTCACCGGTCTGCACCACCAGCTCGGCGTCCGCGACGATCGGGCAGCCGTCGAGCGCGACGGAGACGCCCTGCACCAGGAGTCTCATGCCACGTTCACCGGGGCATCGGTGGAGCGCCGGCGCAGCAGCCACAGGAAGAACGGCACCCCGAAAATCGCCGTGACGATCGACACCGGCAACTCCTGGGGCTCGTCGAGGATCCGAGCGGTGATGTCGACCAGCTGTAGGAACGCCGCACCGGCCAACGCGGTCACCGGCAGTACGCGCCGATGGTCCGTACCGACCAGCAACCGGGCGACGTGCGGGATGATCAGCCCCACGAAGGCGATCGCCCCTGACACCGCGACCAGACAGCCGACCAGCAGGGAGGTCAGGACGAACAAGCCACCGCGCAACCGGGTGACGTTGACGCCCAGCGAGGTCGCGATCTCCTCACCGGCCAGCAGCGCGTTGAGCGGGCGCCATTGCACCAGCAGCACCACCAGCCCCACCGCCACCACCGTCACGGGCACCGGCAGGACGTCCCAGCGCGCCCCCGCCAGACTGCCCAGCAGCCAGAAGAGTACCTGCTGGGCGACCTGACCGCTCTGCGCCCGCTGCAGCACGAAGCTGAACAGCGCCTGGAACAGGTAGGCGACGGCCACGCCGGACAGCAGGAGCCGGGCCGCGGTGATGCGCCCCGAGCGCTGCGCGAGCAGGTAGACGACACCGAGGGCCACCAGGCTGCCCAGAAACGCTACCGCCGAGAGCCCGAGTCCACCGAGGACCTGCGAGCCCAGGACGATCACCACCACCGCGCCGAGCGCGGCACCCGAGGACACCCCGAGCAGGAACGGGTCGGCCAGCGGGTTGCGCACCACCGCCTGCAGCACCGCGCCCACGATGGCCAGCCCGGCGCCGACGAAGATCGCCAGCAGCGCCCGAGGCATCCGGAAGTCCCAGACGATGCGGTCCTCGACCGTGGTGAACGTCGGCGTCACCGAGCCCGGCAGGACGTGGTGGGCGATGACCCGCCAGGTGTCCGACAGGGGCACCCGGACCGCGCCGAGGCTGACCGCGAGCAGCGTCGCCAGCAGCAGGGCGACCGCGAGCACCACCAACAGGGCGGTGTATCGCGCCGCCGCCCAGCGCGGACCCCGGCGCGCGGATCGCCGCGGCGTGGAAACCTGGGTGGGCGCGCTGGTCGCGGTCACCGCGCGAACGCTTCGGGGTGCAGGAACGCGGCGATCTCGGGAATCGCCCGGATGTTGCCCGCCCCCGAGTGGGTGGCAGCGGCGCGGACCGGCAGGAACCGCCGCTGCTGCGCCGCGGGACTGTCCGGGATGACCGTGAACACGGCTTCGGCCTTCTGCTGGATGGATGGCTGCCGCTCGCCCAGCAGCACGTCGTAGTCGAGCACGAGCATGGCCTCGGGCCGCGACGCCGCGATC
>JBOHHD010000823.1:0-6590 GCA_050700515.1 Pseudonocardiaceae bacterium | reverse complement strand
ATTCCACAAAGGCCAGTCGGTTGGAGGTGAGGAAACCATCAAATCTACCATGGGAATGTTGGTTGTCCATCGGCGGGGACATCGCGATCAAAGCTTTTTCCACTGGTGTCAAAGCCAGGACCTGGCGCACATGATTACCGAGTTCGTCATCGTGCAGAGCATAAGTGGTCAGCCGCTGAAGTGTTCCGGCCAACAGTGAACTGATTGAGCATACCCCTGCGTGTTCAGTGCCGTAAATCAGGCGCGGACGCAGTATCTGTGTCAGGGGCCGCCCCCCTTCCATGATCATGCCGACGGCATGCTGCCCGCATACAAGCGACCGGTGAGTGGCCTGAGAGATATCCTGATCCTCTAGAATTTGATGGAAGTAATCGACCGCAGCCTGTGTTGTGTGCTCTGCGCTATTCGTCGTACCCTGTCCGTCATCGTTCTGGTTACAATTTTTGAAAGGAGACATCATTTGCCTGTTCTCGCTAGTCGAGGCTGACGGCCAGGAAATTACAAATAGAACTCGTGGGAGTGTGGGGTATGGAGCTGGTAACAATGGTGAGTGATTGATGCGTATCCAGAAATTATGCGATGCATGCAGATGATTCTGAAGAGCGGGGACTTCTGTACTGGTCGAGCCGGGAGATGGCATGTGTCCGACGGCAGTGGTGTGAGGTCATGGCCAGGGCCACTGAGACGCTGGACCTGCCCCGAGGTGCTGAAGACGTTGGAGTCCTGGTCTCGGGTTGCTCGGCTAGCGGTCGGGGAGGTGCTGGTCAGGCAATGCAGCGTTGCGGAAGCCGTCTCGATGGCAGATATCTTTGCGGAGGGTTGTTCGGCGCGCGGTACACCAGCGATGCGGGTTTCGGAGTTGAGGAGGGGAGATGGCCGGATCACGCTGGGGGCATGCCGTAGTGGTTGGTGGTGCCCATGCCGGTTTGCTCGCCGCGCATGCTCTGGCGGAGCACTTCGAGCGGGTGACCGTGTGCGAACGGGACCCGATCGAGGAGGAAACCGAGTTTCACCCCGGGGTGCCCCAGGCCCGGCACCCGCATGTGGTGTTGGCTCGTGGCGCGGAGCTGTTGGAGGCGAGGTTCCCGGGCCTGCGCGCTGTGAACCGCCCCGGGTCTGATGGAGGCTCACTCGTTTGAGTGAGGATGTGGATCATGTTCCGGAGAGTGAGGTACTCGCGTGAGGCGCATGGCAATCTTGGGTGTGTCGAACTTGGGTGTGTCGAAACCGTTTAGATACCATGGCCATGACTAACCGCTGCTGAGGCGGTAGACATCCGAGCAACACCAGAACCTGGCGGTGCTCGTCAAGCGCTCTGACCCGATCGGCGTCATAGTGAGCTGGCATTGTCTAACTGCCGACAACTGTGCGAGTTAGGCCGTCGCGCTGACCTGCACCTGAAGGCAGCTCAAGCTCCCCTCACCCGGACCGCAGTGACAGCATGGTCACCGTGGCAACGCTCGCAGCTCGAAACGATCCTCGGCTCTCAACGCACTCACCGAGGTCACCACCAGCGTCCAGGCCAGCCTCGCGGCATCGCCGCTATCTCGCCATTGAACCGCGTCGCGATAGACGCGCCGACCCGAGACGACGGTAGATGTTGACCACCTAACGAGCGTGGGCATCTGCTGCGCGGTGACGCTGGCTCCGATCGATTATGCGTTGAAGGCAGGCGCCCGTACTTCGCCGCCATCTTCCCTGCCACTGGAGGAGACGTATGCAGCTCGGCCTGTTCACCGCCTGTCTTCCGTGGCTCACGCTCGATGAGGTCGCTGACTGGGCCGCGTCAGCCGGCTATGACGCTTTGGAGGTCGCGGCGTGGCCGTCCGGTGATGACCACCCGCACCACGCCACCCACCTTGAGGTGGATGGCCGGCCCATTGACACCGAGCGCATCGGTGCGCTGCTTGCTGAGCACGGCCTGACCCTCTCTGCAGTGAGCTACTACGAGAACAACCTCATCGGTGACCCGGTCAAGCGCCGGCGGATCCACAACCATCTCCAAGCCTGCATCCGTGCTGCCTCGGCGCTCGGCGTGCCGCACGTCGGCACGTTCGTCGGCCGGGACGCTGCGCGGACCGTGTCGGAGAACCTGCGAGAGGCGGAGAAGCTGCTACCCGAGCTGGTCCGGTATGCCGAGGACCACGGTGTCCGGCTCGTCATCGAGAACTGCCCGATGGAGGGCTGGCACCCCGACGGGTACCCGGGCAACCTCGCCTACTCGCCCGAGCTGTGGGATTGGTTGTTCGATCTCGGGCTGTACCTGAACTATGACCCGTCGCACCTGGTCTGGCTGGGCATCGACCCGGTCGAGGCGCTCCGGTCCTGCCTCAAGACGGGCAGGGTGCTCCACGTCCAGGCCAAGGACATCGAGGTCGACTCGCAATGCCTCACGCGGTACAGCATCTTCGGCAAGGTGGTCGCCCGCAGCAGGCCCGAGGACACCGGCTGGTGGCGGTACCGCGTCCCCGGCCGCGGTCAGCTCGACTGGAACCGGATTATCGACATCCTCTACACCGGCGGCTTCGACGGCGCGGTTGCTGTCGAGCATGAGGACCCGGTCTGGGGCGGCACCCACACGAAGACCAAGCAGGGACTGGAGATCGCGGCGCAGACCCTGCGTCCGCTGATCCGTTGACGGTCACGAGTCGTCGGCGCTGGGCGGATCGGCTCGGCCGAGACAGCGGGCCAGCGACTCGAGGCTGCACCCGCCCAGCACGTCCCGTACGCCGGGCAGGTGCCAGCATGGATCCGTGCCGTTCAGCAGATCGTCGTGGCGTAGCCGGTCGGCGAGTACGGGGAACCGGACCAGCAGGATCGCCGCCCGCGCCATGGCGTCATCGTCCTCGGTGTGCTGGACATGAATCATGATCGCCCGCAGCATTCCCACCGCATTCGCAATGCGCTTGATCATGCGGGGGTTGGTCGGCATCAGCCCCGGGTAGGTATGCAGGAGATGCTCGCTGCGCACGTCAGTTGCCTCGTCGGTGGCCTCCTGGCGCACACGGTCGATCTGCTCACTCTCCTGGTTGCGGACGGGCGGTGCCGCGTCGGCAGGAGCTCGGTCTTCCCGCGTGCTGGTGTCGTCGTTACCCGTCTGGACGGTGTTCCGGTCCAGCGACACCCCTCGCCCGTCGGCTACACCGACCGTCGGCGTACCGACCACGTCGTCGAGGTATGCCGAGACCTGCTCCGCGAACAGGTCCGGAACGATCACCACGTGGTCAAACACCTTCTGGGTGAAATCCGATCCCAGGTCACGGGTGGCGGACCCGGGATTCTGGAACTCGGCGAAGCGGGATGTGAATGCCTGCCTGACCCAGCGGTTGTCGGCGAGGACGAGAACGAACAGGCGCGCTGGCGCACCACGGCGGGGCTGGCTCCGGGCCGGCGGGTGGCGCAGGATCGTGTGCACCGTCTCCAGGATCTTCACCACCCGTTCCGCGGGGCACCTGTCCAGGTCGTCGATGACCAGCAGGATCGGCCGCCGCCGATCCCGACCGGCCCCGCCTGGTGACACCTGCGGCGCCCAGCCGCGCAACCAGCCGATCATGTCGGCGACCTGGCCCAGGGGGTTGTCCTCGATGTGGAGGTGTAGACGGCCGAACGGGGCGGAGTGCCAGAACAGGGTCCGCCCGACCACTTGGCCGAGGCCGACCAGGCCGCCGATCACCGCTGCAACGGCGACCACCGTCTGTACCCAGGACGACGGGAGGATCGTGCT
Organism: Pseudonocardiaceae bacterium; assembly: GCA_050700515.1. Lineage (GTDB taxonomy): Bacteria > Actinomycetota > Actinomycetes > Mycobacteriales > Pseudonocardiaceae. Next base: position 2,866 of record JBOHHD010000823.1, on the reverse strand, counting down.
CACCAGCCCACCGACCAGGGCCACTCCTAGGGCGGTCAGCGTCGCGGGCGATCGTGCGGGTGCGCCCGCTAGCCGTTCACCCCAGACAGTCGTGAATACGTATTTGTCGCCCGACGTCCGACAGCGTGATGAGCACACCGGGGAAGAGCGCGGCCGCGCGGCATCCTCTGGTGGCGATGAGCTCCGCGCAGAACAGGCATAAGGAGCATCCGCTCATCGGCTGCTTCAGGCTGGCGTCACGATCGGTGCTGGGCCAGGTTCGCTCGAGGTGTTCGGGGGATGCTCTGTGATCGGCTGCTCATTGTGGACTCGGTGTGGCTCATTTTGGTGTGTGTCCTCGCTGGGCACTGAGCGAGGTTGTGACTCCACCTCCGGCAGCGTACCTGGCACGTTCTCCGTGGCTTATACGGAGAACGTGCCAGGCTCCCGATGGTGGTTGTCACGGTCGTTGATAACGACCACGATCGGCCCGGTGTCGACCAGGATCACGCGGCCGTACCGCGGGGGAGTCGGCGCGCACGATCTCTTCGACCCGCTTCGCCAGATCAGGCTCAGCCGACAGTGTGCCCGCACTGGCGAACCTGTGGATCGGTTCGCCCACCAGGTCGGTCAGTTCCGAGCGGGCACGTAGTTGCTCGGCAAGCCGGTTGGCCTGCTCACCACTCAGCCTCGTCTCCATAGCGGCGCGAAGCACTTCCCCGATCGCCGCGACCCGGTCCTCGGACACGCCATCGACCAGGCGGTGCACCTCAATCTCTGCTGGTCATGCCACGATTATCCTACGCCCGACATTCTCCATCCGTACCGGCCTCGACCAATCAGCAGCATCAACAGCGGTCAGCCCAGCGACCGTAGCGACTCCTGAGCCACGGTACGGTCGAGGTGGGCCCTTGTTCGGTGATTTCACCAGGACAACCGCACCATGCTGGGCGGTAAACGTGAAGATGTCGTCGCTACTGGCGCGCCCAGGGGTCAGCAGGTTGTAACGCACGGTCAGTACCTCGGGTCGAATTACCTCGAAAAGTTCCCGGAACCGGACGTACTTGATCCTTGCGAGACAGCGTGCCATAGCCGATCGTGAGGGCAGCTCGGCGGTTCGGGCATGGGGACTCCATCAATGGTCGGATCACGCCCGGCGGTCCGTAGGCGGTAATCCGGACGTCATGATGGTTTCTCTGGTCCTCCGTCAGATCGCTCGTTTCTTTTCGGGCTTGCGGGGATGCCGGTGGTCAGCTGTAGGCTTTCGCGCATCGACTGTGGCTATTAAGGTCGCGGATCGGCCGGAGGTCGAGGGGATGGATGCGGACCATGATGGGTGTCTGCATTTCACTACCGGAAGGAGGTCCATGGCGCAGGTTGCGCGGGAGTTGACGCCGTATGTGTCGGTGCGGCATTTCTTCGGTGCCGAGTTGCGGTGGTGGCGGGTGCGGGCGGGTTTGTCGCATGATCGGCTCGGTGCGTTGGTCAATTACTCGGGTGATCTGGTCGGCAAGGTGGAGAAAGCCGAGCGGGTGCCGACCGTGGCGCTGGCCCAGGCGTGCGACGAGGTGCTGGGGACCGAGGGTGCGCTGGGGCGTCTGGTCGGTTTGGTCGAGGCCGCTGGCCGGCAAGAATCGGTAAGGCGGGTTGTTCCGGCTCCCGAGCGGCCGGTGCGTGGGTGGTTGCTGGCTGGTCAGGCTCCTACAGTGGGGAAGGCGTCGGCGAGAGGAGCAGGCCCGGTGAACCGGTTGGAGTTCCTGGTCTCCACGTTCGGCGCGGGCGCCGGTTCGTTATTCGGATCGACGGAGTCTGCTGAGGCTGTCCGGCTCGGGCCGGAAGACGTGGTGAGTGGGCAACGCAGCTTGGCGCGGCTCTATGAGCTGGAGGCCGAGTACGGCGGCGGCATGGTGTACGGGTTGGCGCTGCGATCGTTACGGAAACTGCGCCGTATCCTCCAGCGGGCCAGCTACAGCGAGTCGACCGGCGAGCTGCTGCACACCATTGCCGGTGAACTGGCTAAACATGCTGGTTGGCTGGCCTTTGACGCAGGGTTGCACGCCGAGGCCCGGTACTGGTGGCTCGATGCATCACACACCGCGCGATTCATCGATGATGACCGGCTGCTCGTCGGTGTGTTCAGGTTGATGTCTCAGCAGGCGGGAGATCTGGATCGGGCGCGGGAGGCGACAGAGCTGGCCCAGGCCGCGCAGCAGGCGGCCCATCCCTGGGGCACGCCCCGGTTACGTTCCAATCTGCTGGTCCGGGAGGCAGTCGGTCATGCCCGGGTCGGGGACGAGCAGGCCACCTGGCAGGTGTTCCATCAGGCTGAGGCGTTGTTCGGGGCCGGTCCGCATGATGACGACCCGCCCTGGCTCTATTTCTGGGACGAGGCGGATCTCGCCTGCTGCCAGATGCGCGCCGCGCTGGCTCTGGGACAGCTTCCCCTCGCGGAACGCTGCAGCCGGACCGCGCTCACTGCGGTGCGGCCAGAACACTCACGCAACCGTGTCTCTTACCTGACCCATCATGCGGCGGTGCTGGTCGAGCAGCGCAATATTGAGGAAGCAGTCTTCACGGCCGCTCAGGCGGTGCAAGACGCGAGCGAGCTCAGCTCTGCCCGGATCGATGCGCGCATCGGTCGGGTGCGCACGGAACTGACCCGGTACTCGGACCAGCCGAAGGTCGCCGAGTTCCTGAACTGGTCCGGCCAGATCATGGCAACGAAAGCGAACAGATCCGTGCTCACGACTTGATGCTGAGCTGCTAGGAGGGGATTTTGGCCGGATCACGCTGGGGGCACGCCGTAGTGGTTGGTGGTGCCCATGCCGGTTTGCTCGCCGCGCATGCTCTGGCGGAGCACTTCGAGCGGGTGACCGTGTGCGAACGG
>JBOHHD010000822.1:0-3364 GCA_050700515.1 Pseudonocardiaceae bacterium | reverse complement strand
CAGCCCTTCGGGGCCGGTGCCGCTGATTCTCTCGGATGCTTTCCGAGCCCGACGCAACCCACTGTGCCGCCGGGGTGAACAGATAATCTCTATGCCATAGGGGCATGCAAGACACGCCGGGAAAATTATGGGTATTTGCGCCACAGTGGTCATAGAGTGCGCACAGGAGGTCGCTATGGTACCCGGCCTGCTGCAGACCACTGACTACGCCCGTGCGCTGATTCGGGAGTCAGGCACCATCCCAGCGGAGGAGATCGAGGATAGGGTGTCCGCCCGGCTGGCTCGGCAGGGCGTGTTCGGCCGGGAGCACCCGGCCCGGTTTACCTTTTCATTCACGAGTTCGTGCTGCGGCTGCCGGTGGGCGGCCCTACGGTGATGGCCGAGCAGTTGCAGCACCTCCTGCGCAAGGCCACCCGGCCTTACCTCACCTTGTGCGTGGTACCAGCCGCGCTCGGCGGACACGCGGCTACTGCTGGATCATTCACACTCATGGAGTTCGCCGGGGTCCGGCCGGTGGCCTACCTCGAGAGCAAAACTGCCAGCGTGTTCCTGGAGAAGCCCGAGGAGATTGCCGCCTATCGGCGCATCCTGGCTCTGCTGGCCGAGACCGCACTAGGTGAGGGAGAATCAGCGAAGCTGATTGCCACCCTGGCAACCGAGCTCTACGCGGATCGAGAGGACCAGGATGACCGCGCCTGAGCCGGACAGGATTGTCTGGCACACGAGCAGCTACAGCAACGGCGGCGCTGCCTGCGTCGAGGTCGGCTGGCGCACCAGCAGCCACAGCGGCCCCAGGGGCAACTGTGTCGAGGTGGCGCCCGCGCCGGACCGCGTCCTGGTGCGCGACTCCAAGCACCGCCACGGCCCCGCCCTGGCCGTCCCCACCCCCGCCTGGCGGACCTTCCTGCACACCGTCACCCACTGACCGACCACCCCGGTCCCGCCCGCCGCTCGGCAGAGTCCGGTCCGTCGGGCCCGTGCTGTTCTTCGCTGCCCTTACCCCTGCAACGCGGGCATCGTGCGGTGCGCCATTGATCAGGATAGGTGATCGTTGTTTGGGGAGAATGAGCCGCGCTGGTCGCGGTTGCTTCTCCCTGAACAGCGATCACGTACGGCGCTGCACGCCATCAGCGGTCGAACTGCCGTTGCCGGGTTACGCCCTCTGGACCAATGGTCCGCGAAGTTCTCGCTTGCCCGATGCTGACCCTGATCGGCGAGCAGGGCCTGCACCTGCACGGCCTGTCCTCCGCCACCGACGTGAAATGCTCGACCGGCCGCCACCGTCCCAGCGGTACGCGTGGCGTCCTGGAGCAACGTAGGGCGCAGGTACTCGCTGCGGGCCAAACCCTGGCGCTGCGCATTCGGGTCGATGGCGGCGACCACGCCGGCCGGCACATCACGGAGGGGAATGTCGGGCATCAGGCACCTTCACCACCGACGATAGCGCGCGGTATCACTACGCCGAGCGGGGTAGTGGAGCGTACTCCGGGGGGCGAACGCCTGGTTGAGTCAGGCGCGCGACCGCCGCCGCGCGGTTGGGCACGCCGAGGCGGGCATAGATGTGCTCCAGGTGCTTGGACACCGTGCGGGGGCTGATGTGCAGGCGAGAAGCGATCTGGGCGTCGGTCCACCCCTGCGCCACCATGGCCAGCACTTGTCGCTGGCGCCGGGACAGCGCCGCGTCCACCGGTGCCGTGGCCCCTCCAGGGTGGCTGGAGACGAGCTGCACCGGCTGCGTCGGGATCTGCAGGCCGACGAGGGGTTGCGGGCTGGCCCGTTCGACGGCGACGGTGACGTGCCGCAGCGTCAGGGACAGCAGGTCGCGCTGGTGGTCGGTGAAGGTATGGCCGCTACGGGTGAGCACCACGTTGCGCATGGCGCCGTTGTGGGCACCGAGCATCACGCCCAGCTGGTCGCTGGCCTCCGGCAGCACCTCCCGCGCGACCGGGTTGTCGCGCCACTGCCGCCGGCTCATCAGGTCCGAGATCCGGAATGGCTCGCCGGGGAAGGGACCGTTCGGGCGCAGACGCGCGTAGAGCGGCATGAACGGGTGCTGGAGCAGGACGCCGCGGAGCCGCTCGACGAGATCTGTCGTGAGCCGGGCGGGCGGCCACCCCCACGACACCTGGCCGGGACCGGTCACGTCGGTCTCGTGCAGCGTCGCGGCGTCCGCGCCCACGAGTTCGGCCAGACCCGCGAGCAGGACGGACTGCACGGATTCGTGGTCGGTGACCGACAGCGTCCGCTCGGCGAACTCCAGAACAGCGCGCAGGTCGGCAGCGGTCACGTCCGGCGTCATGGATTCCTTCTCCTGTCTCGCCCGTTCAGAGTCGGCAGGAGATGCGGTGATACGCGGAAATCCACTCAGCGGGAGTGCGTACCGAAGAGCCTGACCCCGTGTCGTACGTACATCTACGTAGTCCGGGCCTGGGCAGGACGGCGCTCCTCTGGGGGTCGGATCTGCCGCAGATGACACGGCTGGATCCGAGGTCCCCGGTAAGAGCCGAGGACTGCCGCAGTTCACCAAGAAAGGATTCACCCATGTCTCACCGCACCAATGGTGGCATTGTGCGCCGTATGGCGGCCGGTACCGCTGTGCTGGCCTTGTCGCTGCTGGCACTGGTCCCGACCGCGCAGGCCAATGCCGACGCCGCCGCACCGTCGTTCACGAAGATCCAGGGGGCCGCAGGCAACGCCGCCGGCCTGCAGCCGACGGTCGACGCCTATCGCGCGCTGCTCGGCGACCCCCGCCAGGAGATCAACTGGGATGGTGTGCCGGACAACCTCTCGGCGCCCAATCTGATGCCGCCCGACCTGTTCAACACCACGGTCCCGCGCGGCGCGGTGTTCTCCAGCTGGGCGGGTAACCGGTTCCAGGTCAGCGCGGACAGCGACAGTGGTGTGCCGGTCCGATTCGGCAATCTCAACTCCCAATACCCGCACGTCTTCAGCACATTCAGCCCGGAGAAGCTGTTCGCTCCGCTGGGCACCACCACCACGCGGGTGCACTTCTTCGTGCCTGGCACCACCACGCCGGCCTCGGTGAACGGCTTCGGCGCGGTCTTCACCGATGTCGACTCCTCGACAAGCACGAAGATCGAGGTCTACGACCAGGCCGGGAACCGGCTGTGGTGGAACTGGGTTCCCCGGGGGACCGCGGCCAACAACAGCCTGTCGTTCCTCGGCGTCAAAACCGACGCCAGGATCTACGAGGTGCGCATCACCAACGGTAACGCCCAGCTCGGTGCCGCGAACGCTGATGGCGGAGCCAAGGACGTGGTCGCGATAGACGACCTCATCTTCGGCACCCCCCAGGCGTAGTTCTGAATTCATCTATGGTGGCCGCCGCGGTGCAATTCTCCGC